>CALFEZ010000343.1 GCA_937957895.1 uncultured Erysipelotrichaceae bacterium | reverse complement strand
ATTTCACGAGTTCAGCAATTTATGAAGCATTTTTTTCTAAAGAAGATGATTTTATGTGAAATTAATCTCAAATGGTCAAATAAAACACTTCTTTATACCACAGAAACCAAAAAATCCAGGTACAGCTGGATCTTTTGGTTATTTCAAACAACTCTTAAAATGATATATGATATCAAAGAGATGCAAGGAGACAACAGTTACTGATTGATTTCTTCCAGATATCTTTTGTACTGATCAACGACTTTACCGGCGGTTCTGGTTCCGATCAAACCAACACCTTCATGCTCAAACAAGTACATTGCTGCTGCTAATGTAAATGTTCTGGGAACACCGGATACTTTGATTTTTGTATGTCCCGAAAGATTTCTTTTCATCGCCTTGACTTGATCGAGGTCTGGGAATGCTTGCGAACCGGTTGCTGTCTTAACATAATCCACTCCGGCAGCACAACAGATTTGTGTTAGTTTCTCGATTTGCTCTATGGTCAAAAACCCAACTTCAAAAATCAGTTTCGTTTCACATTTATCACCACAGATCTCAACAAACTTCTTCACTTCATACTCGACCAAATCGTAATCCCCATCCTTCATTGCGCCAATGTTGATGACCATATCACATGCCGAACATCCGGCTTTCACCATTTGTTCCAATTCGAATAGTTTCGTTTCAGTGGTACATGCTCCATATGGAAAACCAATGACAGCACTATAACCAACACCAGTACCTTCCAACTCTTTTTTACATGTTTCGATCCAATGTGAATTAACATTGATAGAGTTTACTTTGTACTTAGCTGCTGTTTGGCATGCTTTGATGATGTCCTCTTTCTGAGCATCCGGTGCCAACCACGCTAAATCAAATTTCTTTGCAAATTCTTCAACTGTAAACATATTTTTTTCCTTTCCTATCAAACGATATTGTTATAAAACTGTATCAACGACTCCACATCCATTTTCTTTGGATTGCTCGTCATACTTGTTCCCAAACTCTGCTTAGCTACGACTGGTATATCCTCTTTAGGGACACCAACGAACTTGAAGTCTTTCTCGATATTCAATGCATCATTCAAATCAAACAGAAACCGGATCGCTGCTTTGGTTCCTTCACCAGGTGTCGAAAATCTTTGTCCCGTCAGAGCTTCCCCGACTTGATCGAGCTTATCCTGAGCAACTTCCGCATTCAAAGCAACAACATGAGGCAATGAGATACCGCATGCCTGACCATGAGGGATGCCATACTTGATCCCCATCGCCATAGCGATTCCATGAGCAGCTCCCAATCCGGAGTTGGCAAATGCCATTCCACCCATCAACGATGCTACAGCCATACCTTCTCTTGCTTCGATATCAGTTCCATCCTGATATGCTCTTAGAAGATACTTACCAGCCAATGAGATCCCTTTTAAAGCCAATGCATCACTTAATGGAGTAGCTCTGAACGTTACAAATGCTTCGATCAAATGAGTTACAGCATCTATTCCCGAATGAGCAGTAACCTTTGGCGGGCAACTCAACATTAGCTCAGCATCGATGATTGCCACATTTGGCATCATCTTTTCATCACGCATGGATCTTTTGAATCCCGAGATTTTTGATCCGAGTACGGAGTTTTTGGTTACTTCGCTTCCGGTTCCCGCTGTTGTTGGAATAGCAATGAATGGAACCGGTGTATTTGTCACCTTTTTGTCTTTTCCTACTACTTCCATATAATCGACGACAGGAATACCGTTGGTGATCGTTGCAGCAACTGCTTTTCCGATGTCGATGCAACTTCCACCACCTAATGCGATAACTGCATCACATCCATTCTTTATCGCCAGTTCATGTACTTCATCGACCAACTCTACTGTCGGTTCTGCATACACATCATCAAAAACCACATGCTTGCCACCCATAACTTTAACTTGTTGTTTCAATGTATCCAAAAAAACAGATTGCTTAAAGGCAGGGTCAACGACCAACAAAAACACACTGCCAAGATCCTTTGCATGGATAGAGAGATCTTTTAGTGCTCCCTTTTTCACTACGATTTTCGGTGCAGTGTAAAAACTAAATTCCATGATCTTCTCCTTTCAATCAAATAATACAAACAATGTTTCAGAAGTCATTGTGTACCGGGGAAGTCTACTTGCAGGTTGTTGTAATGAGTGCTTCAAGATCCTAGATAATGCTATCATGTAACTTCACTTGCCGTGTTAAGGCTTGATGCATTTTATTACATGGTTCTTGATGGACATCATCACAATCAGCTTTCCACGATAAAAAGAAATTGCAGAAATCTCAATCCAATAAATGATCTTCTGATCACATTATCCAATTCACTTCAAATCAATGCAGAATACACAATATAACATTTGCCACAGCTTGATAATATGTTATACTCTACCTATAAATTATCACTATATTTTGAATTAGTCAACGATTTTTGTTATTTTTAACGAATCTTATCCAAGCATATACACCTAAATACAACCTTGATACATTGAGTCTATTGCATTTACTTTGCTTCTTAGAATCGATTGGGTTGCATGTTGCCTTATCGTTTGGTTGGTAGCTATACATCCAATTTCTTGTTGACGTATGTCCTGTAAGAGAAAAAGTATGTCTGCATTGTAAAAAAACACATGATAAAACGTATGTTCACACATCATGACATGATGTGTCCCATAATCTGAAAGGAGAAGAAAATTATCAAAATGATAGTTTCAAAAGCAAATCATGAGTAAGAAATTAGAAAATGAAGTAGCAGTAGTCACAGGAGCAGCATCAGGGATCGGAAAAGAAACAGCGATCACACTTGCAAAAAACGGTGCTTATGTTGCATGTCTTGATATCAACAAGGCAGGTTTGATTGAGACACAAAAAACAATCACAGATTTGAAAGGCAACTCCATCATCTACACCGTGGATATTTCCAATGAGGATGCAGTTCAAGATGCGATGAATGATCTATTTGAAAAGACCGGAAAAATCAGTATCTTGATAAATTGCGCAGCAACTATTTTATACAATGATATTGAAACATGCACTGTAGAACAATGGAACAGTGTTTTCAATGTAAATGTATTGGGGTATTTCATTGTCTTAAAAGCCATTGCACCTTACATCAAAAAAAGCGGTGGAAACATCGTTCAGTTCTCTTCATCTTCTGCATACAGCGGTTCGATGTTTGCCAGTCCCGCATATATCTCTTCAAAATCAGCGATCAGCGGATTGTCCAAGCATATCGCCAAGGCATGGGGACCCTACAACATTCGCTGCAATACCCTTTGTCCGAGTTTGACCCAAACAGAACTGATCAAAGACGAAGAAGGCAACTATCGTAGATGGGATGATAACTCAAAAGATGTTCCATTAAAGCGCAATGCTTACCCCGAAGACATGGCAAAAGTCGTTTTGTTTTTAGTGTCAGAAGATTCATTTTATGTCAATGGACAAACGCTACATGTCAACGGTGGCAAATACATGTACAATACC
>CALFEZ010000342.1 GCA_937957895.1 uncultured Erysipelotrichaceae bacterium | reverse complement strand
ATGGATGACTTTCGCATCAAAGACAACGAAGGAAATCAACCCATCGACACCCCGATCATTAAAGGTGGACCGGCAGCTTACTTTTCGACCATTCCCATACGTGCCGTTATCGATGCCTTAAATCAAAAAGCAATACCGGCTACTGTTTCCAACAGTGCCGGTACGTATGTCTGCAATCATGTGTTTTATGGATGTGCCCATCATATCCATCTTGTCTTGTCCTCTTCTTTGTTTGGATTCGTCCATATTCCAAGCACAAAAAAACCACCATCAAACATCAAAAAGATGGTGGAGGCTGTATTGATCATGATGGATGCGATTGCATCTGAGACAACTTATTAAAGTTATTGTGTTCCGTTTTTGTTGCGGATGAAAACATGCTTGATATTGCTCTTAGGTATCGGTCTTTCATCGATATCGAACGACTTCAAGCTTCGAATCAAGGGTGTCAGCTTCTTATACCCATAGTTACGTGAATCAAAGTCAGGATATTTCTTCATCAACAGACTTCCGACTTCTCCCAAAAAAGCCCATCCTTCCTCATCAGCAACATCATCGATGGCGTTGGAAAGGATTTTTCTAACTTGTGCTTTTGTTTTCTCTGACATTTTTTGGTTTTTTGCCTGTTCTTTTTCCACGGTTTCAACATCGATGATCTCAATGTAGATAAACTTGTCACAGGCAGCGATAAAGGGGGAAGGTGTTTTCTTCTCACCTATGCCGATGACCTTTTTACCTGCTTCACGCAAGCGGATCGCCAAACGCGTGAAATCACTGTCACTGGATACGATGCAAAATCCATCGATGCTTTGAGGAGAATACAAAATATCCATGGCATCGATGATCATGGCACTGTCAGTTGCGTTTTTTCCGGTCGTATATCCATATTGCTGGATCGGTGTAATCGCATTTTCCAAAAGCAAAGGCTTCCATCCACTAAGATTTGGTTTTGTCCAATCACCATAGATCCTTTTGATCACCGGTGTCCCATAACGAGTCAATTCTTCGATGATGCCTTTGATATTTTGGTATGGAACATTGTCAGCATCGATCAGCACCGCTAATCGAAGGTCTTGTTTTACTTCCATTGTGTAACCTCTTTGTATCTATTGTTGCCGATATGATGATGGGTGTCAATGATGGTCTTGTTAGTTTTCACTTAGAAAATCAACTGCTGCCTGTGCCAACCCGGCTCCCAAAGGGTAAATGTTCTGATCATCCCATGCGAAGGAGGGGTGATGATGCAAGATCGGATATTCCGGCTCTTTGGCGATACCGACAAAGACAAAAGCACTTGGTACCTGTTGTGCAATATAGGCAAAATCTTCACCTCCCATCGACGGTCTTTCAAGTTCGGTCACATTTTTCGGTGGAAAAATCTTGGAAAAAGCCTTCTTGGCAATCTCCACCATGGCATGGTCATTGATCAGGATCGGATATTTGTGTTCATAATCAAACTCGATCGTTGCCCCAAATCCTTCTGCGATCGACGTGGCGATGCGCTCCATTTTATTGGCAACCTGGTTTCTTGTCCATTCATTCAACGTTCGTACCGTTCCGACGATCTTTGCGGTGTTGGGAATGATATTGAATGCTGTGCCTGATTCCATTTTTCCGATCGTTAGTACTACCGGATCAAAAGGATCGATGATCCGACTGACGATACTTTGCAGTGCGATTACGATATGAGAGGCTATGACGATAGGATCGATGGCCTTTTCCGGCATGGCACCATGCCCTCCAAGTCCATTTACTTTGATCGAAAACTCATCGGGAGCTGCCATCATGGGGCCAGCCAGATACTTGGCATGGTTTTCCGGCACACTTCCCATCAAATGACAACCAAAGGCACCATCGACATTTTGCAGCACACCTTCAAGTATCATCGGATATGCTCCTCCGAGAGTTTCTTCTGCTGGTTGAAACATCAAAAGCACAGTCCCGTGAATATCCTTCTTGATTTGATTCAATATCGCCCCAGCCAAACATAACCCTGCCGTGTGACCATCGTGTCCGCATGCATGCATTTTCCCTGCTACCGTGGAAACAATGGGGTTGTTGGGGTTTTCATCCAATGCCAGTGCATCCATATCCGCCCTAAGCAGTACGGTCTTGCCAGGGTGATGCCCTTTGATCGTGGCAAGAATGCCCGTTTTGGCAATCTTGTCTTTATATGGGATATGATGCTTATCCAAAAAAGCTTTGATGGTGTTTGCTGTTTCTATCTCTTCAAAACCCAGTTCCGGAAACTGGTGGATCTTATGACGAACGATGATGGCTTCATCCAGATATTGTTGAGCCAGTTGTTTGATTTTTTTCTCCATAAACACTCCTTGAAAACAAGTATAAACATTCCTATGTTCGGATGCAATCAGCCGAAATAAAAAGAGAAATTTCTTTCTCTTATAACTTTCTGTGGGTACCGCCACATCTTGGGGCATTTTTTGTCTGTTTGCATTGGCAGAAATATACTGTTTCATCCTCTTTGGCGGTGTACACGATTGGTCTGAAGGTGGTGTCTCTATGCGATGCATCACAATAAGGCTGATTGCCACTTTTCCCACAGGCACACCAATACACTGTCTGATCCTTTTTCAGTTCTACTGCAGCTGGTTGTTTTGCTGCGATTTTTGCTTGTGTCATAAGTTCACTTCCATCATTCTGATGGCCTTTCTTATGCTCAGTATAAAGGGAGTTGTATGATATGACAAATCCGATCAGTCTTTTGGTGAGATCCTTTTTGCAAGATAGATAAAAGGAGTATCAGCCATCGCTATCAATACTTTTAGCAAATATGTCGTGATGAATATATCGATCAGTTTATATTCCAATCCATAGAATGCCACAAAAACAAAGATCATGGTATCGACCAACTGTGAAATCATCGTGGAACCATTGTTTCTGAGCCATAGCCATTTATCATCGGAAAGCACCGTTTTGATCTTGGCATAGATTGTGATATCAAGAAACTGGCTGATAAAGTATGCCGTCAAACTTGCCAAGACGATCCTAAAGGATAATCCAAAGACCAACTCCATCGCGGATTGGACGCTCCATGCAAAATCATTTGCTGCCGGTTGGAATAGAAGTGCCATTTGCATCGTGATCAAAAACGTCAATACTGCCATAAATCCGATCAAAACAGATTTTTGAGCATCTTTTTTTGTGTATTTTTCATTAAGGATATCGGTAGCCAGAAAGATACTGCCATACAACGTGTTTCCCAATGTCGCCTGCAACGTGAATATCTCAATGGCTTTGATGACCTGGATGTTGGCCAAAACGGATGCGACTGCGATCCAGACAAACAAACCCAGCTTTCCGAATTGTTTATAAGCAAAAAGTACCAACAAAAAGTGCACGATCATAAATAGTATTCCAAAATAGACATTGAACTCAAACATGTATATCACCTCAGGCATTATAACCAAGCAAATGGTAAATAACAAGCATCACGGAAATAAGCCTTTTTTTGTTTAAAACACAAACTTGACTGTGTCACCTCGTGTATCTGCGATCGGCTCAATGTTGGTTATTCCACCTTTTTCGTTTACAATAATATCATGAAAATCAAAAGACCGCTCATTTTAAAAGTGATGGTCACAATCATGGTCGTGGTGTTTCTGATAGCAACCTCATTGGTGATGGATTGGATGATCCACTATCGAATACCCATCACCTTCAGCAGCGACGGATTGCAACGATCGATCGCTGATCATCTTGATATCGAACCATCGATGATCACTCGTCATGCGATCAAAGAACTGACATATCTTGATGCAACTGGTCAGGACATCCGTTTTCTGGATGGATTGCAACATGCGATCCACCTTGAAACGCTTATTTTGACAGACAACTTCATCGCTGATGTTTCCCCTTTGAGTGCTTTGGACAAACTTCATACCTTGCATCTGAGAAACAACGAGATCGTCGATCTATTGGATATCCGCTTTGATCAAATCACTCATCTTGAGATCAAAGACCTCAGCCTTCGACACAATGTCGTTCGACCGGTATCCGGGGGACAGATCCGCTTATCGGATCTGTCATTGCTTTCATCGATGACCAGTCTAACAATCCTGGAACTGCGTGACAACCATATAAGTGATTTGACTTTTCTGTCGACATTAGACCAATTGACATACCTCGATATTCGCGAAAATCGTTTGACGGACATCACACCACTTCAATATTTGCATCAGCTCAAGCATCTGAACATGCGTGATAATCAAGTCGAAGACCTGGAACCATTGGTAAACTTGATCCATCTGGAATACTTGAACATCCATACCAACCCAACCATCAAATCGATACAACCAATCGGATCACTCGTCAACCTTCATACAATGATCATGGCTGAGGTTCCATTTAATGAGGAGTACGATGTCCTTGGTGGATTTATACGATTGGTTAGACTGAACATCCGAAATACCGACATGAGTGATGCAAGCATCCTGGCAAAACTGATGTCATTGGGAGCATTGCAGGATGATGCCGATCGCAATATCCAAGCCAACCTCGATCTTCGTGAAACTCCCGTTCTTGATCGAAATGACGATCATCTGGATATCATTCGCCCGTACTGGCAAAACATCAGTCAGCGCCAACCTGAAATGTTGCCCTGATGATGCATGTTGCTGCCTTTCCCTTTCTTTAAATTGCACAAAGGAGGAAAAACCATGAATATTTCTCGTTTGGATAAAACCCACTACAACAAAGAAATCGTCTATGAATACGTCACTACCGGTCATTACAAAGCAACCGTCAAAATGACAAACACTTCGTTTACTTTTGACTTTGTCCATGAAACTTTTGAAACCCCGATCACAAAATCATTCACCGACATCCTGGTACCGGACTATCTTGAACATCCTGCTGCCTTTGGCATATTCGTAAAGGATGTTTTGATTGCTTGCATCGTATTGGAACATGAAACTTACAACAACCGTCTGAGGATCGTTCAACTTTTGGTACAAAACGAGTATCGACATCAAGGGATCGGAAAAGCACTCATGCAACATGCTTTGGATTATGCCCACAACATCAAAGCACGGGCGATCGTACTGGAAACCCAGAGTTGCAATGAACCGGCGATCCGTTTCTATGTAAGTTGTGGATATCACTTTATTGGATGCGATGTGATCAGCTATACCAACAACGACATCGAAAACAATGAAATACGGATCGAGATGGGGAAAATGATCGAGCAACCTTAATTGGTTGCTCGTTGTATTTCATATACTTTATGTTCGATAAAGAGTTGTACGATCCGAGGATCGAACTGCTTTCCTGCCTGTAAGCGCAATTCCCTCAGTGCATCTTCAAGGTCCTCCGCTCCCCGATAAGGTTTGTCGGTTCTCATCGTATCAAATGCATCCGCAACGGCAATCACTCGGGATTGAATAGGTATCTCTTCTCCCTTTAGGCCCTTTGGATAGCCTCTGCCATCCCATCTTTCATGATGAGCCAACACAAACTCCGATATCTCAGCAAACTCACTGACGGCATTGAGGATGCGATAACCGACCTCTGAGTGACGCATGATCTGACTCCAGTCATTTTCGTTGAGCTCAGACACCTTGTTGAGGATAGCCTCTGGTATGTTGATTTTTCCTATGTCATGCATCATGCCGGCAACTTCGAGTTTGCTGACCTGGTTTTTTTCAAGTCCTAAAAGACCACCCATGATGCCACACATGACACTGACTCGATGAGCATGTTCTTTTTCAAAATTGTTTTTCTCAAACAAAGCATCCAGTATCCGTTGGATGGTGTGTGCCATCGTCTCCGAGCGGTATGCCAGCTTTTTACGATACATCTCTGCTTCTGCCTGTTTGAATACATCTTCGATGTTTTGATCGTTGCTGGTCTTGGTTCCGATCCCTACCGATATGGTGATGGGGGCACTGTTGATGGTGATTTGTCGGAGTGTTCGATTGATCCTATCCACGATCAACTGTGCTTCTTCCGTTTTGGTTTTCGGCAACAATATGACCAGTTCATCTCCACCGATACGAGCGATGACTTCATCCGCACGACATTCCTGTTTGAATACTTTGGCGATCTTGACCAACATGCGATCTCCTTGTTGGTGTCCAAAGGCATCATTGATCAGTTTCAATCCATTGACATCGGCGATCACCAGTGATATCGGGTAGTTTCTTTCGGTATCGACCCTTCTGAGTTCTTCTTCATAGAAGCGACGATTGTAAAGACCCGTCAGCTGATCATGGTAATTGAGATAACGCATTTCTCTTTCGATTTGTTTACGCTCGGTGATGTCGTCCACGATCATCAGCACATAAGAGATCGCATCATCGTCGATATGGATCAATGATAACGTAACATTGGCCCAGATGATGCTTTGATCTTTTTTGATAAAACGCATTTCGAGTGTGAAGTTGTCGATTTCTTTTTTAAGTAACTTATCTTTCAGTATGCGATTTTGAAACACATCATCCGGATGAAGCATGTCTGCATAAGAATGATTTTTCAACTCTGCTTTCGAATACCCGATGATATCACAAAACTTATCGTTGACTTGTTGAAACTCGAAATTCGGTGGTCCGTAACATATCCCCACCGCCGCCTGATGAAACAATGCCTGTAACCGTTGCTCGTTCTCTTTGAGCACTTTCTCGATCTTCTTTTGTTCATTGATCACTTCGGTGTAGACAATGATCCCTCCCACCGAATGATCTTCCAAATACCAAGGTCGGCATTCCCATCGGGTATAGTCCACGGTACCATCCAAACGTACGAACAAATCTTCATCACTGCTGATGACCTCGCCATTGAGTACACGTTGATGGACATCTCTCCATTTTTGAGGGATATCAGGAAACACTTCGTAATGATGTTTTCCGATGACATCTTGATCTTGGATCCGATAATCATCCAGATATTTTTGACTTACGTAAATATATCGCAAATCTCGGTCGTGGACAGCAATGGCACTTCGATCGTTTTCGATGATGTATTTCATTAGATTGTGTGAATGCTGGAGTGCTTGTTCTGGCTCAACACGTTTAGTGATGTCCCGTCGAGAACCAAAGTGACCGACGATTTGACCTGCCTGATTGAACAGCGTGATATACTGGCCTTCGATCCATATCTCACTACCGTCATTTCTAAGCTCTGAAGTCGTCAATGCTATCTCATCATGGTCAAGGAGTTTGCGATAATCACGTTTGATATTCTCGATGGGATAGTTCAGTATTTGTTTGAATGATTTTCCGATGATCTTTTCTCGCTGTACTCCCAATTGATCAAGCAATGCCTGATTGACATGTACGATATGCTCACTTTCAAGCATATACATCAATAGTTCATCTTTGTTTTCAGCATTTTTCCAATCAACCGGTGTTTTGAGCTTGCTATAAAATAGTCCGTCGGAAGTCAAGTCAAAAAAAGTGCGAAACATTTCTTTCGATTCTTTCAGTGCTTCTTGTGTAGATACTTGCTCTGTGATGTTGGTACACACACAGAGGATACCGATGATCGTTCGATCGTGATCGTACAAAGGTGACCAGTTATTTTTATAGAACCTTCTGGAATATGCTTCATCACCATAATCTTCGATGTTGTAAAAGGTCTCTCCGTTGATCGCACGATCAAAATCTCGCTGTGCTTTGATCCTGTCTTGGTGGGTACCGATGACATCAAAGATCGATACACCTTGCTCGATTTCTTTGTTCCAGATCAAACGCATCGTGTCTTTATGTGCTTGACTAAAAAGGATGTGTTTTCCTTGTTTATCCAAAGCAAAAACGATGATATCCTTCATCTGTTGCATGATCACAGTAACGACGTCTTTTGTTATCTCCATAAGCTACTTTCTATTGATGATGGTGACGAAATTCACATGTTAGTGACTTCATTTTAGAAAAAAAAGCATCTGATTTCAAGTGTTTCAGGTGGTTTTACTTTAAAGTGATGAAATTAGTCGCATCATTTCATCTTTTCGGTTGATCGATTCAATATCCTGTTCACAAATCACACCAGCTGCTCCCAATACCATGCCCAGCATCATACCGCGTGCAGCGCTGTCACCACCTGCCAAAATGTTGGCTTTTTGCATCGCCTGGATGTCAGTATCGTACTTCAGCAACAAATAGATCACGCTGGGAAAAGCCATGTTTGCCGGACAGGCTTGACCAAACCGCTTGATGGAATCGACAGGATCTTTGTCCACCGATTGTTTTGCCTCAACATACAGGTCAGCCACTTCCGTCGGCATTGTTTCGATGTAACGCGCCAATGCATTTGAAATCGACATTCCATCTGCAACCGCATATATGACATCAGTAAAGTAAGAAGCCAGCATCACCACCATGGGATGATCGTGAGTAGCCTTTGTAAAAGCGATGGCATACAGCTTGGCCAAATTAGGCCTATCTGCATACTTATACAACAATGGAGCGATCTTGCATAATCCTCCCAACTCCGATGAGTCAGAGCCCTGATACAATCCTTGCTTTATGTTACTGGCGACCATTTTCATGGCTTTGTCTTTGTATCCTTGATAGGTTTCAAACCAGGGCAAAAACGATTCATAAAATGATGCGATATCAGGTTGGTCATGGTCGATCAGATATTGCATCAACATCATGGTCTGATCTCCGTAATGCGTAAAGTCACCTTTGATTTTCGTCTTATGAAAACTATCCGGAAGCACATCAAAAACCTTGGCATCTTCATCAAACAATGATGCGATCCTGTCGGTATCGTATATCCAATGAAGTCCAAGCACATAGTTATCCTGTAATAATGATCCTATGATCGTGTTTTTTAAATCGTTCATGATCTCACCTCTTTTTGTCATTGTAAGTGTATTGCCTTATTGTGACCAATCATATGCACGACATGAAGTTTGTTTTGGATGATACCCGTCAAAGAGCATTTATGATAAAGTAAAGTCAATGCAAGGAGGATGTTTATGAGTCTCCAGATAAAGACATACCTGATCATCACCTTTATCATCTCGTGGACAAGTTGGTCATTGCTTGCTCTTTTATCTTATCTTCATCTTACCACGACCACGGATGCTTTGGGGTTTTTCCTGTTTTTCTTGGGTGGCAGTGCCTCTACCTTTGTTGTGTACATTGCCATCAAAAAAGCAAAGACAGAAACTATCGCTGATTTTCATCGGCGAGTCTTCCGCTTCAATGTCTCGATTTGGTTCTATCTATATGCCTTTGCAGTTCCGCTGCTTATCGTGATGATAGGTCAGATATACTATCGACTTTCTTTTGAGGAGTTCTACACCTCTGCCATGATCATAGATCCCATAACGATCCTGATATTCTTTGCTTCTGCCATTATTTTTGGCGGCATCGAGGAATTTGGTTGGCGCGGCATCGTTCAGGATGGCTGGCAACATAAAATCTCATTGCTGCGCCTGAATCTATTGTTGGGGACGATCTGGGCTTTTTGGCATCTTCCGGTGTTTTTTGTAGAAGGACAATCCCTCCAACAAGCCAATTTCGTAATCTTTTATCTTTCATGTTTGGGATATAGCGGGTTGATGACTTGGTTGTATGCCAGAACGCGCAGTGTTGCACTGACAGTATTTTTCCACGCCATGATCAACGCTTTGGGAGCCATTGGTTGGCAAATCCCGATCTCTGAAGATGGCCCATATCTATGGATGAGCCTCACTATGATTTTTGTTAGTGTGGTGTTGCTTAAGTATGATCGACAAACTCACTTACATATCAAGGAGAATCCAAATGAAACCATTTGAACCACAGCGATTTATTGAAACAGTAGAAGCTGCTCTAAAAAAGAAAAATATCCATGGGATCGTATTGCAGATCGCATCAAAGGACGACACCATTTCTTTGACCCACGCAGCAGGAAATCTGCAACCAAACAGCAGATATTACATCGCCAGCATCAACAAACTGATCATTTCGGCACTTGTACTACGCTTGATCGATCAAAATAGACTATCGTTTGAAGATCGTCTGATCGACTTTGTGGAAAAAGACATGCAAAACGGTTTGCATGTGATCGATGGCATCGATCGCACTGGTGAGATCACGATCCTGCATATGTTGTCACAAACTTCAGGATTACCGTGTTATCTGTCCGATAAACCAAAAAATCAACCAAGTGCAATGGATGAACTGATCGCAGGCATCGATCGTCCATGGCCTATTGAAGAGATCATAACCAGAGTCAGACAACTTCCGGCTCATTTTGTTCCCGGACGACCCAACAAAGCAAAATACATCGACACCAACCATCAGTTTTTGAGTCTTGTGATCGAAAAAATTGAACAACATTCGATCAAAGACATCATCCAGGATGTCTTTGAAGAACTCAAGATGTCAGACAGCCATGTATGTACTGACGTCCATGACACAAGCTATGTGTTCCCTTTCTATAAAGATGATGTGCGTGACATTCGTAATTATACGGTTTCCACACATACCGACATCATCTCGACGTGCGCCGATCAGATGCGCTTTATCAAGGCTTTTATGGCTGGTCACTTCTGGCCAAAGGACAAACTTCATGAACTTGAATCCTTCAACAAAATCTTCTTCCCTTTCAAATACGGTATCGGTATCCAACAGTTCTATACCCCCAGGATCTTTTCGCCACTAAAACCACTTCCCGATATGATCGGACATTGTGGATCGACCGGTTCTGTCATGTTCTATGTCAAACACCTGAACCTGTATTTCTGTGGAACGACCAACCAGCAGTCCAATCCATCTGCCATGTTTCAAACGATCATGAAGATCCTGTATCAACTTATCTAAATCAAAACCACCCGAAAAGGTGGTTGTGTTATTATATGGTGCACCAGACGGGACTCGAACCCGTACGGTCTCCCACACGCCCCTCAAGCGTGCGCGTCTGCCAATTTCGCCACTGGTGCTGTTACATGTTTGGCGCGACCGATAGGAGTTGAACCTATGACCTAGCGCTTAGGAGGCGCTTGCTCTATCCACTGAGCTACGGCCGCATGGTCGGAACGACGCGATTTGAACGCGCGACCTCTACCACCCCAAGGTAGTGCACTACCAAGCTGTGCTACGTCCCGATGCTAACCTATTATATCGTAAAGTTGCCAACTTTAAAACACATTACATCCAAAAATGTCTTATAATAGACTTACGATAAGGGGGGATGAAACCAACAAACTATGTAAACAAGCGCCAGACAATCATGTGACGAGGTAAGAGGAGTATCGAATATTTCGGCGGGTGCCTCTTCGGCTGCAACAGTCGTTAGATAAGGATCAAATCAACAACATCACTTATCGTGTTGATCAAGAAAGGAAATATCATTTATGTGTGGAATTGTCGGATATGTGGGAAACCAACAAGCCGTCGATGTTTTGATGTTGGGATTAAGCAAACTGGAATATCGCGGTTATGATTCAGTAGGTATATCCCTATTTAAAAACCAAAAAATCATCACTCAGAAGTCCAAAGGAAGGATCGCTGAGATGCTAGAGAAAACAGATTTGAATCAACTAAAGCCAGCTCACGTGGGGATCGGACATACCCGCTGGGCAACTCATGGAGAACCATCGGATATCAACTCTCATCCTCATGGGAATCATCGTATCAGCATCGTTCATAACGGAATCATCGAAAACTATGCCAAGATCAAAGAAAGAATGATCCGCAAAGGATACACCTTTGAATCAGAAACCGATACCGAGGCGATCGCTAAATGTCTTGATTACTATTACATCCAAAAAAACAACCCCATCGATGCCATCATCAAGCTGATCGAGAAGATGGAAGGATCTTATGCATTGGGGATGATGTTCGTGGATGAAGAAGACACGATCTATGCTGTCAGAAAAGACAGTCCTTTGTTGATCGGTCTGGGAGATGAAGAAAATTTCATAGCTTCGGATATGACAGCTTTGCTGAAATATACCAAAAGGTACTATTTGCTGGAGCCAAATGAGATAGCCATCGTCAAAAAACATTCCGTTTCGATCCTCAGTCTGGACAAAGAGATCATCCACAAAGAAGTACAGATCGCTGATTGGGATGAACAAACAGCAGAAAAAGCAGGCTATCCTCACTTTATGCTCAAAGAGATCTTCGAGCAGAAAGATGCTTTCAATAAGACACTATCGATCCGATACAAAAACAACCAATTCAATTTTGAGATCGATGATCTTGATCCAAACAAGCTCAAAGACATTCGAAAGATCCATATCGTTGCGTGCGGCACGGCGATGCATGCCGGGTTGATCGCTCAAACACTTTTTTCACGTTTTGCTCATTTGGATGCTTCTTGTGAAGTCGCTTCGGAGTTTCGCTATCGCGATCCCATGTTATATCAAAACGATCTGGTATTGATCATTTCTCAATCAGGAGAAACAGCCGACAGTTTGGCAGCTCTTCGGTTGGCCAAAGAACGTGGAGTCAAGACCATGGCTATCGTCAATGTTGCGGGATCATCGATCGCTCGTGAAGCAGATATGTTGCTGATGACCCATGCCGGCATCGAGATCGCTGTAGCATCTACCAAAGCATATTTTGTGCAGATTGCACTATTATCTGCATTGGCGATCTATCTTGGCAGACTTCAGGGTGTTCTTGATGATGCTCAAGCAATGGTGTTATCCAAACAGTTGATGGATGTACAGCAGCACCTGAATGATGTTTTTGAGAAAAACAAGGATATCCAATACAAAGCATCGTTGTATCAGAATGCGCATCATCTCTTCTTTATCGGAAGAGGATTGGACTATCAAGTGGCACTTGAAGCATCACTCAAACTAAAAGAAATAAGCTACATTCATAGCGAAGCATACCCTGCCGGTGAACTCAAACATGGCACCATCTCCTTGATCACACAGGATGTTCCCGTAGTTGCGATCGCCACTCAATCCCATGTCGTGGAAAAGACCATCAGCAACATCAAGGAAGTAAAAGCACGTGGAGCAAATGTATTGTTGTTTACAAAAGAAAGCACTCATATCTCAGAAGATGTGGCAGATGAGATCGTCAGATTACCGAATCTTCCGGATTGGACAATGCCGTTTGTCAGTGTTGTCCTTCTTCAATTGTTTGCTTACTACATGTCCGTTCTTCGTGGATGTGATGTCGATAAACCGCGAAACCTGGCCAAGTCGGTAACGGTGGAATAATTAAAAATACTGATGCCTGTGCATCAGTATTTCTTTTTTACAAGATGTTTCGTGGAATTTCGAAGAATGACATTGGCAGATGCGATACCAAGTGTAACAATGGTCGTTGTCAGCATAAACCCACCAAGTGCATAGATCGTCGGCCCAACCACATTGGATATGACGTTGGTAAAGGACATCGTCAGACTGAGCAGTGTCAAAAAAGTTGCTTTGTATTTGTCGATCAGCATGCTTCCTACAGGAAACAGCAAACCTGTGGATGAATCAAACAGGAACCCAAAGAAAAGCCCAAAAATGAACATGGCAGATCCAACCGAGAAATAGAAGATGACCAATACGATGGGGATCAATGACGATACCATGATAAGCATCTCGGCTTTTCCCATGCGATCAGAAAAAAACATGATCAAAACTCCACCCAACACCGATCCGGCGGCGATG
>CALFEZ010000341.1 GCA_937957895.1 uncultured Erysipelotrichaceae bacterium | reverse complement strand
ATAGCGTTCATAGTTACTTCACCCGCAAGTATCAACCATTTGTGTATGGTGATTATTCGATCTTTTTGGCGGAAGTTGCTTCTACGACCAATGAGATCCTTTTGACGGATTACATGCTCAAAAAATTCGATGACAAAAAACTGCAGGCATATTTGATCAACCATTATCTGGATGGATTCAAAGGTACGGTATTCCGCCAGACGCAGTTTGCTGAGTTTGAGCAATTCATCCACGCATCTGCTCAAGAGGATACACCACTGACCGTGGATTTCCTGGAAGACAATTACTTCGAACTGAACAAAAAATACTATGGTCCCAACATGGTGTATGATCGAGAGATCGCCTTTGAATGGGCACGGATCCCTCACTTCTACTACAACTTCTATGTTTATCAGTATGCAACGGGCTTCAGTGCTGCTTCTGCTCTGAGTGAGCGCATCCTGCAAGATCCTGAGAATGCTGTCGGACCATATTTGGAGTATCTGAAAGCCGGAAGTTCCGATTATCCGATCGAAGTACTTAAAAAAGCGGGAGTTGACATGACCTCCAACCAAGCAACGATCGAAGCGTTGGCAGCCTTTGAAAAACGCCTCAATGAACTAGAGACGTTGTTAATAGATTAGTTTTTCATCAAAGCTGATACCCGTTTGGCTACGGGAGGATGGGAATATCGCAAGGCGACCACGATAGGGTGGGGCGTCAGATTGCTGAAATTTTCCAAAGAGAGTTTCTTAAGCGCTGAAATCAGCGCTTTTTGATATCCATAACGCTTGGCATATCCATCGGCACGATACTCTTTCCTTTGAGATAAGTAAGAAAAGACGACATCCGTTACGATTTCAAGCGGGCTTGTCAATATGACAAACAGAAAAATCTGAAAGCCCAAAGCATCGATCGGCATGTTGAACTGTTCCAAGTAGAATGTCATCGAAACTAGATAAGAAAACAACAAAAGATACAACCCTAGAACAATAAAAGTCTGGATGCTGTTTTTGATCACATCTTTGTGTTTGGCATGTCCGATCTCATGAGCAAGAACAGCCACGATTTCATCGATTGTTAATTTTTCGATCAATGTATCGTAAAGCACGATGTCTTTGAACTTTCCAAAACCGGAGAAAAAGGCATTTAACTTGGTCGATCGCTTTGAAGCATCCATGACATAGATCGACTTGATCGGGTATCCGACATCTTTGGCAAATGCTTCGATCGCTTCTTTAAGTGGCCCTTCTTCAAGTACGGTAAGCTTGTTGAAGAGTTTGATGAAAAACTTGGTATACAGGATACTCATGATCAATATAAGAAAAACCATGACACTCCATGCCATGATGATGAATCCATCAGAAAAACGAACATAAAGGTACACCAACAAAGAAAGGATCGATCCTCCCAAGATCACCATCAGCAGCAGTTGTTTGATGCGATCTGAAACATACGTCTTTACATCGGTCTTGTTAAACCCGTATCGCTGTTCGATATGAAAAGTCATATAAGCACCACTGATGGATGAAATCACATAACTTATCAAAGCATACAAACCCAAAAACAACACGGTATTTAAGACCACATTGTCTGTCCAAAAAGACACAATGGTGATCCACCACGGAGAAAGGACAAAGATAAAAATCAGAGTCATGATCGTGCTTATCAACAACATCACGACCGAAAACATGACTTTCTCCTGATCATATTTTCTCCATGTTTGATAGCTTTTAGGATCATAGATATCACTGATATGCTGGGGGATGGGGTGGTTTTTGTATGTATGATTAAGGTAAGTCAACAAAAACTCAAAAACAAGCATCCCAATCAAAACAACAACGACAACTAATGGCACCATGACAGATCTCCTTATTGTTTCAAATCATACTTCGATTATAACCATGATCTTGTGACAAGGCAATCTTTCAAGATCCGACCATCATGTTGCCTTTTTCAGGTATAATGGTAGCTGTGAGGTATTCTATGAACATATTTGACTGTCATGCCGATATCGGCATGGATGTACTAAAAAATGCAGAAGCAAACGAAAAAGATGTTTTACGGCGATATCATTTA
>CALFEZ010000340.1 GCA_937957895.1 uncultured Erysipelotrichaceae bacterium | reverse complement strand
ATCCATAAGGCAAAGACCAAAATGATGATCCCTGAAAGCATGTTGAACAAGTCGCGGTTTTTAAACAGCGGAAAAAGCCACATGACAGCCATCACCATCACTGAAGCAAAGATCAATGGCAATAAAGGCAATGTCAAAACGATCAAGATCAGCATCAGCACAAATCCGCTCGAAACTTCCACCGTAAAGACATAAGCCAGCAAAACGGGCAATGTGAGCAATACCAACAGCATCGTTTCATATATGTAAGTAACGGTGAATTTCGATGCGATGATCTCCACAGGTCGAAGCGGAACGCTAAGCAGATGTTCGATGTCTTTTGAGAAGTAGAAAATAGCCGGTATCAAAAATATGGCAAAAAAGAAGATGATCAAACCGGAAAGTTGGAAAGTAAGAGCCAAAATGACACCTTCCTGCCCCATGACGATAAGCAGTTTCAGCATGTCGACAGCAATGAAGTACAAACCAACCAAGGCCGGAACAAATGAAACGATCAAAATACCGATAAGCGCGATCGAGATCCATTTTTTGGATTTCTTTGAAAAGCCCTGATCGACAAAAGAGAAGGAATTCTTTACTAGTGCCGTGGTCAATGCTGCATATTTACGCACGTTTGGTTACCTCTAAGAAGATCTCTTCCAAACTCTTTTGTTGGTATTTAGCTCGAAGATCATCCAATGTCCCCTCATAAAGGACTTGTCCAAAGTTGATGATGACCACATAATCACATAGTTTTTCTGCCACTTCCAGCACATGTGTCGAAAAGAAAACGGTTTTGCTATCTGATGCGTGTTTGCGCATCATTTGCTTCAATTCAAAGGAAGACTGTGGGTCTAGTCCAGTCAGCGGTTCATCCAGGACCCAGATGCTTGGCTGATGCAAGATCGCTCCCATAATGACTATTTTTTGACGCATACCGTGCGAATATGACAGTATCTTATCATTTAGAGCACTCGTCATTTCAAACTGCTGGGCATATTCTTGGATCCGTTGAGAGCGAACCTCGGTATCGACTTCATATATATCTGCCATGAGGTTCAGATATTCGATCCCTTTCAGACGCAAGAAGATATCAGCATTATCAGCAACAAAACCAAATTGTTTTTTGGCTTCGATCGGTTGCTTGGTGATATCATACCCATTAAGCAGTACGTGGCCTTCATCCGGTTTGAGGATCCCGCACATCATTTTTAAGGTAGTGGTTTTGCCAGCACCGTTGGGTCCGATAAAACCGACGATCTTTCCATCGGGGATCGACAAAGAAAGCTTGTCGACTGCTTTGACTTTTTTTGAGTAGACTTTCGTAATGCCATTGATTTCGATCATATAGGTTCTCCTTTTAGAAAATAAGCAATACAATGATGCCTATTGTGGCACAATACAATGAAAACAAATGATACTTTCTGCTTTTTAGTACGATCTTGACTAAATGCATGGCATAAAAGGTGACGATGCCGCTTACGATCGTAGCTACGAGATAAGAAACAGCATATTGAGAAAAATCAGGTTGTGAGAGTATCTCGGGAACTCCCACAAGCATCACCAATGTGTCAATGGGGATAAACAGCAAAAATGAAAACCGCATCGCTTCAGCAGGATCGGTTTTGACCAACAAAGCAGTAGAAGTCGTCAGACCACTTCGTGATACTCCCGGCAACAAAGCAATCGCCTGTCCGATTCCGATGATAAGTGCTCGAAATCCGTTGATGGGACGTTTTTTGGTTTTAGTCACCAAGTAAGTAGAAGCAAGCATGAATGCTGTAAACAACAAGGTATAACCAACGACACGTGGTTGTGATAAGGTAGCTTCGATCGCATCTTTGAACAACAGTCCGATCAAACCTGCAGGGATCGTCGCGATGATCAACTTGATTAAAAAGTCGAATTCGGAACGTTTTGAAAAATTTCTTTTGATGATGAAATCCCAGTTATCGAGTATGAGTTGTTTGATATCCTTGTAATAAAAAAGGATGATGGCAATCAACGATCCAAGATGGAGCAAAATCTCCAAAGTGGCATCGTTTGATTCGATCTGAAACAGTGCCTGAGCCAGCACAAGATGTCCGCTGCTTGAAACCGGGATCGGTTCAGTCAACCCTTGGATGATCGCCAGGATGATAAATATCCAAAAATGTCTCATGTTATTTCTTTTTGATCTCCAGACCGACTTTTCGTTGTACTTTATGTAGTTTCCTGCTGGCAATTTTTTGTGCCTTCTCTTTTCCTTCAAGAAGGGTTTGTTCAAGGATGTCACTATCGATGATCTCTTGATAACGCTGTTGGATCGGCAGTAGGGTATCGATAATGATATCGGCGACGGACGATTTGAACTCACTGTAGTTTTGATGTTGATGGTTTTCAACTGCTTGCTGTATGGAAATATCCTGGCAAGCTGCAATGATTTGCAATAGATTCGAAATACCCGGTTTGTTTTCCGGATCGAAACGGATGCTATTATCCATATCGGTTTTGGCAGACATGATCTTTTTGCGGATCACACTTGGCTCATCCAACATGTAGATGACTCCTTTATCGTTATGCTGTGATTTACTCATTTTTTTGGTAGGTTCAGAAAGTGACATGATACGTGCACCTGCGATCGGGATCAGTGGTTCAGGTACCACAAATGTCGGTGAATAACGGTTGTTGAAACGCTCGGCGATATCACGTGTGATCTCAACGTGTTGTTTTTGATCGTTGCCGACCGGAACAAAGTCCGCATCATACATAAGAATGTCAGCGGCCATCAAAGTAGGATAGGAGTAAAACCCCACTGTGATGTTTTTTTCTCCTGATGATTCTTTGTCTTTGTATTGTGTCATGCGATTCATTTCGCCCATATAAGTGTTACAGCTAAGGATAAATCCAAGCTGAGCATGTTCCATGACGTCAGTCTGTAAAAAAATGGTTGCTTTGTCTTTGTCCAACCCACTTGCAAGATACAAAGCTACGGCATCCTTTAGGTATTTTCTTAGTTGCTTTGGATCCAGATAGACGGTGATACAGTGCAGATTCGCGACAAAGACATACATCTCATACTCGTTTTGATACTTCACGAAGTTTTTCAATGCACCAAGATAGTTTCCAAGAGTTAGTTCACCGCTAGGCTTGATCCCGCTCAGCATTCTTTTCATCATGTCATTCCTCACTATTCATTGGCATTATTTCCTTTTTCATTTAACCACTATTTCACAATAACTTCAAGCAAATGCGATATTTTGCGTGATATCAAAATTTGTGTTAAATGTATGTAAATTTTTCCATGATCATCATGTTTTTCTTTTCATGGATGCATTTGTATAATATAATGAAACAGCAAGGAGGGATATCATGATCGTTATTTACACATCTCCTGGTTGTGCATCTTGCCGGAAGGTCAAACAATGGATGCACGAAAGAAACTTGAAGTTTATCGAAAAGAACATCTTCACGACATTGCTAAACGAAAATGAAATCAAACATCTTTTGATGCGTTCAGAAAATGGAACGGAAGACATCATATCAAAACGTTCGAAAGTTATTCAAGAGAGCAAGATCGATATTGAAGAATTATCGATCAAGGAACTGGTGGCATTTATCCAAAAGAACCCATCAGTACTCAAACGCCCCATCATCCTCAATGAAAGAAGTTTTCTTGTTGGATATGATGAAGAAGAGATAGGCGCATTCGTACCACCTGAGCTTCGCAAGATCGCCATCCAATCATGCAATCCAAACTGTCCCAACTATCCTGAGTGCGGACATACATTCCAGCAAGCCGAAGATATTGAATGAGCTGTACCAAGTGTACAGTTTTTTTATGATATAATACGTGTCAGAGGTGTTTTATGAAAGTGTTTGTCGGACTCTCGGGAGGAGTCGATTCAGCTGTTGCTGCCTATCTTTTGATCCAACAGGGACATCAGATCGAGTGTGGGTTCATGCGCAACTGGGATGCATCCATCAACAATGACTTTTTGGGAAATCCAACTTTGGATCAAGAGGTTTGTCCACAGGAAACAGACTACATGGATGCACTTAAGGTTGCCAAACAGCTGAATGTAAAACTACATCGTGTCGATTTTGTCCAAGAGTATTGGGACGAAGTTTTCAATGTGTTCATTCAGGAAACAAAAAAAGGTTATACTCCCAATCCTGACATCCTATGCAACAAACACATCAAGTTCGATGCATTTATCGATTATGCCAAAAAACATGGATTTGATGCGATCGCAACCGGTCACTACGCACAAAAAGTCATTGTTGATGGTATCCCATATCTAGCAAAGGCTGCTGACAAAAACAAAGACCAGACCTATTTTCTGGTCCAGATGCCGCGTGATGTCCTCGATTATGTCATCTTTCCTTTGGGAAGCATGCAAAAAGATGAAGTGCGTGCCATCGCCAAAGAGCAGGGTTTTGAACTTGCAACAAAGAAAGATTCCACAGGGATATGTTTTATCGGAGAAAGGCATTTTAGGGATTTTTTACATAATTATATTCCATCGCAACCGGGTAACATCATCGATGTCGATACCAAAAAAATCCTTGGAAAACATCATGGCGTCATGTTTTATACCATTGGACAACGAAAAGGACTTCACATCGATCATCATCACGGACCTTGGTTCGTTGTGGGAAAAGATCTTTCGAAAAACGAATTGTATGTTGGTTTGACACAACATCATCCGGATCTATATTCGGATGCTTGTATTCTTGACCGTGTTAACTTGCTGACCGACAAGATACCAACCAAATGCACTGCGAAGTTCAGGTATCGCCAAAAAGACAACGAAGTCGTTTGCCATCATCAAGAGGGTAAACTATATCTTTCATATCCTCAGACGATCGCTGCCGTCACATTGGGTCAGGAAGCCGTACTTTATGATGGAGATATATGTCTGGGTGGTGGTCAAATTTCTCAGGTACTTAAAAAAGGCCAACCACTTAGTGAGATGATTTATGGAAAGGTACATCATGATCAAACGTAATCCAAAACTCGAACAACCTACTTTGCTGTCCACACCTGCAGCCGTGGTGATATTGCTCAACTATTTCGTTGGGTTTCTGTTTGTCTATCCGCTGATCGGAATCGTTCTGACAGCACGTTTTACCGACATTGAGTTTGGACTTTCCCCATCGATCGGATATGCCATCATGTTGTTTACGATCGCAGTCACCGTGATTGCAGGCCGACCACTATTTGCGGAAGAACACCTGATACAAATCAATACAAAAAAATACACCAAGAAGATTTTTATCACTTTTGGTTTAATGTATTTAACCATGTTGGCGGTAAACCCGATATTGGCTTACTTTTTGGGAGTAGATATCAGCGAAAATCAGGCAAGCATCATCGATGCCATCAAGATCAATGCACCATTTGTCATCTTCTCAGCAGTTATCATGGCACCGATCGTTGAAGAAATCGTTTTTAGAGGTGTACTTTATCGAAAACTGCGAACACCTTATCGTTATCTGAGTGCGATCATGATCAGTTCTGT
>CALFEZ010000339.1 GCA_937957895.1 uncultured Erysipelotrichaceae bacterium | reverse complement strand
TCCCCATCTACTTCCGCTCCATTGCCACAGCGCAAGGAGTTCAACCCCATGTCATCACCGCTTGGTTTGGTGGTGCAACATCCGTTGCTGTGTTGAGTTTAGCGCTGATCGCTCCGGTATTGGGAGCCATCGCTGATTATCGCGGCATGAAAAAGAAGATGTTTGGTTTGTTTTTGGCAATCGGTCTTTTGGGCGGATTGACTCTGGCAGTCACAACTCAGTGGCAGGCATTTGTCATCATGTTTATCCTGGCGCGGATCGGTTACTCTGCATGTAATGTCTTTTATGATTCGATGTTGGTCGATATTGCATCTGATGATCGCATGGACATGGTATCATCCTCGGGGTATGCCTGGGGGTACATCGGAAGCACCATTCCGTTTATCGCTGGGATCGCATTGATATTCACGTTGCCTTTCAACATAGATGTCGCTGTGGCTACCCGAATCTCTTTTGTGATCACGATCCTCTGGTGGGGATTGCTTACGATCCCACTATTAAAAGATGTCAAACAAGTATATGCTTTGGAACGTCAACCTAAGATCATTTCAAGTTCTTTCAAAAGAGTCGGTATCACACTTCGAAAAATCTATAAAGACAAGAAGTTGTTTTATTTCATCATTGGATATTTCATGTATATCAATGGTGTGTATACGATCATGAGTCAAGCAACCAACTTTGGCGGTGAAGTCGGCATCGATGATAACATGATGATCGCTGCTTTGCTGGCAACTCAGTTTGTGGCATTTCCTTTTGCCATTTTGGCTGGGAAGCTTGCTGGTAAGTTTGGTCCGTTGAAACTTATCAAGTTTTACATGCTTGTGTACACCTTTGTGGCCATTTTTGGATTCCAGCTTTCACAAGCATGGGAGTTTTGGCTGCTTGCAATCGTGGTTGGGATGGCTCAAGGTGGGATCCAAGCATTGTCTCGATCCTATTTTGGCAGATTGGTACCAAAACAAGAGTCCAACGAGTATTTCGGTTTCTTCGATATATTCGGAAAATTCTCAGATGCTATCGGTCCGGCATTCATCACGATCTCGGCATTGCTGTTTCAATCAGCACGAACAGGGATCCTGGCACTTATCATTTTGTTCATTGGTGGGTATGTCATGATCAACAAAGTAGACAAGCTAAACAATGCAAAAGGTTGAACATCAACCTTTTTTTTAGGTAAAACAGCATCATGTTTTTTGTGATTGTGATACAATGATATCCCTAAGAGGTATATTGTATGGATTGGTCTCGATTCTTCAAAAAGATAATGGGCATCAGAGTCAAAGTGGCTTTCATTTTGATCATGAGCATACTGATTTCTGGGTGCAATGTTCTTTATGACCAGAAAGAAATTGAAGGATATAAGGTCGACACAAGCGAATTATTGGCAAAGGGATATGTGTTTGATCGTATTGAGATCCGCAGAGGTTTCGAAACCAATCAAGTTTTCTTTATTGAAAACGAACAAGAACTGGCATTGCTTGTGATCAAGAATCTTGAAAACGACATCACTCGCACGCATTATGTTACAGATCATTCGATTTCACTGCAACATGTATACTTGTTTGCCGAGACTCTGCTTCATGATTCATTCTATATCCAAGCAGGGAAGATGGTCTATTCTGATCCGTTGCGTCAACATCAGACTTATACGTATTTTGTGGAGGTCGTGTTGGATGATACCACCTACGATGCCAGTTTCATCTATGCAGACAACATCATAGAGTCTCTTGATCTTGATGGAAAAAGTGATCGTGAAAAAGTAAAGGCCATCCATGATCACATCATCCTGACGACAGCATATGATGAACCTCTGTTGGAACTCGATATTACTGAGTATCAGAATCATCCATCTTTCACCCCCTATGGTGTGTACCATTTCAACAAGGCAGTATGTAGCGGATATGCACGAGCATTCATGCAACTTTCCAGGATGGTCGGCATACCTGCCATCATGGTTTCATCACAAAACATGAACCATGCGTGGAACATGGTGTATGTGGATGATGAGTGGCTTTTCTTGGATGTTACATGGAATGATCCGATTCCTGACAAACAAGGCAGAGTATTGTATACATATTACTTGAAAACATTGGAGCAGTTTGATGAAATAGGACATCACTACTTCGATCTGGCTTCTGAAAAGACATTGAGCATCGATGAGGTATTTGAGTTTGCTAACTATGCGTTTGCTGTCAGCGATTAAAAAAAAAGGTTGAAATGGTTGTTTATTTTCTTAAATCGATTACAATATACCTATAGAAGGCGAGGTGAGGTCATATGCATTTCCTTTTGGTAAACAAAAGTGTTTGCAGCATGACCACAAACACTTTTGTTTCAATAAAAAATCGAATGAAGTTTTGAGATGGATTTAAAGTGTCCGTCTTTTTTTATCCCAAAACGGTTTGAATCTTAAGGAGGTAAAACATGGATCAAACAAACAAGACATTCTATGATGCTGCTGCCATCGGTGATTTGGCAACGGTAAGTGCCATGATCACAAAGGGTGCAGATGTCAATGTTCAAAATGGTGACGGTAGGAGTGCACTGATGCGCTCTGCCAAAAGAGGTCACGAAGAAGTCGTACGATTTTTGATCGATCATGGTGCAGATGTCAATCTGCGTGATGCAAACAACAAAACAGCGATCATGGGAGCAGCCAAGAAAGGGCATCTCAACATCGTCAAGATGCTCGTTGATGCCGGAGCTGATGTGAATGCTGCAGACAACAAAGGCCGCAACGCTTTGATGCGTGCCAGTTTTCTGGGAGAACATGAAGTAGTGAAGTATTTGGTGTATGTGGGTGCTGACGTAAACAGTCAGGATGAAATGGGAAGATCTTCATTGATGGAAGCATGTTTGGCATTCAAAGTGGATGTGATCAAAGAATTGCTTCATGCAAATGCGAACATCAATGCTCAGGATAAAAATGGCTGTACTGCTCTGATGCGTGCGAGCTATTCAGGATATTTGGATCTGGTTAAATACCTGTTGGATGCAGGTGCTGACAAAGAAATCGTAGA
The DNA here is from genome assembly GCA_937957895.1 of uncultured Erysipelotrichaceae bacterium. Taxonomy (GTDB): domain Bacteria; phylum Bacillota_I; class Bacilli_A; order Erysipelotrichales; family Erysipelotrichaceae; genus UBA6182. The sequence goes on along the minus strand of CALFEZ010000339.1, from coordinate 5,921 downwards.
CACTGAAGGGAACAAGGCGATCCACTATGTTCGTGAGCATAGCTTTGCGGATTTGAAGCCTTTGTTGAAATAGAGAGGGAAAAGATCAATCATGAAAGACTATTTAGCACAACAAGTGCGTAATATTTGTATGCTCGGACATAGCGGAAGCGGTAAAACAGCTGTCGTTGAGTCCATGTTATTGCATACAAAAGCCATCGATCGGATGGGTAAGGCTTCCGATGGCAACAGTGCATTGGATTATGATGCAGAAGAGATCAAAAGAGGATTGTCCGTATACTTATCATTGGCACCTGTCGAATGGAAAGATTGTAAGATCAACTTTATTGATACTCCTGGTTATTTGGATTATGCCGGAGAAATGGAAGCAGGGTTGGCTGTAGCAGACAATGCATTGATTGTTGTCAGTGCCAGAGACGGAGTCCAATCAGGAACTGAGCGAGCATGGAAACGAGTCAAAGAAAAAGGGGTACCAACGATATTCTTCATCAATAAAATCGATGAAGAAAATGCTTCCTTTGACAAATCATACGAAGAGCTACGTGAAACCTTCGGCAAATCCGTGATTCCTTTTGAACTTCCGATATTGGAAAACAACGTTGTCGTCGGCAGTGTCAATATTTTACGAAACAAAGCATGGTATCATAAGGACCGCACACAGGCACAACCTATTCCGGAAGAACTGATGGATGTAGTGGCAACATACTGGGAGCAAATCGCTGAAGCAGTCGCCATGAGTGATGATGCTTTGATGGAAAAGTATTTTGAGGGAGAACCATTTACGGAAGCGGAAATCCTCAAAGGTGTTCGCATTGGGGTCCGTAATGGTGAGATCTGCCCGGTATATTGTGGCTCTGCGATCAATCAAACCGGAATCGAGCGTTTGATGGATTTGATCATCGAGTATTTCCCTTCATACGCTGAAAAAGGCGTCATTGAAGTGAAAAGTGATAAAAACGAAGTTATTGAGATGAAGACAAGTGAGGACGAAGCTTTTTCGGCACAGGTTTTCAAAACCATCATTGACCCATTTGTTGGAAGGATTTCATTTATCAAAATCATGACAGGTGTATTAAGCAATGATTCCATGATCATCAACGTCCAAAAAGAAAAAGCTGAGAAAATCAATCAGTTGTTCTCGATCCAAGGGAAGCACCAAATCGGTGTTGGGAAATTGTTTACCGGAGATATTGGGGCATTGGTGAAGTTACAGCACACCGATACCAACGACACACTTGCCACCAAAGCAAAACCAGTGATCTATGAACCAATCAAGTTCCCAAAACCGATGCTTGCGGTTGCTTTGTGGCCAAAAACGAAGAATGACGAAGATAAAATGAGTACCGCTATCCAGAAGATCGTGGAAGAAGACGCTTCGCTAAAGGTCGAGAAGAACATTGAAACCAGTGAACTGGTGTTATATGGCATCGGTGATCAGCATATCGATGTTGCTGTCAGCAAAATGAGATCGAAATACAAAGTCGAGTTGGAGTTGACAGATCCAAAAGTTCCTTATCGGGAAACGATCACCGGTACGGTGACCGCTGAAGGAAAACATAAGAAACAATCGGGTGGAGCTGGCCAGTTTGGTCATGTATTCGTAACGTTTGAACCAACCGATTCGGAAGATATGGTATTTGAGGAAAAGGTATTTGGAGGAGCAGTGCCAAAACAGTACTTCCCTGCAGTCGAAGCAGGTTTGCGTGAGAGCATGAAAAAGGGAGTGTTGGCAGGATTCAAAGTTGTGGGTGTCAAAGCCACACTTGTTGATGGTAAATACCATGAAGTCGACTCCAAAGAGATTGCCTTTAAATCAGCAGCTCGCCTGGCTTACAAAGCAGGCATGCCAAAAGCACGTCCGGTGTTGTTAGAGCCAATCGTCAAAGTGAAAGTCACAGTACCTGAAGAGTTTACTGGAACTGTTATTGGAGACCTCAACAAACGACGTGGAATCATTCTTGGTATGGAACTGGTAAGTGAAAAAGAACAAGAGGTCAACGCTGAAGTTCCAATGGCGGAAATGATGCGTTATCCAACGGAGCTTAGAAGTTTCACACAAGGAAAAGGAAGCTTTGATCAAGTGTTCGATCGATATGAGATCGCTCCACCGCCAGTTGCGGAAAAAGTGATCGCATCAGCCAAAAAAGACGAAGAAGAGGAAGAATAAACATAAAAAAAGTACTAGTCTCAAACTAGTACTTTTTTTTTATGCTTTTTTGAACAGTTCTGCAACTACATCCCAGTTGACAACTTTCCACCACTCAGCAACATAGTCTGGACGGCGGTTTTGATAATTGAGATAGTAGGCGTGCTCCCAAACGTCTAGTCCCAGGATCGGTGTCAACCCTTCGCTTATTGGATTGTCTTGATTGGCTGTGGAAAGCACGACAAGTTTTTTGTTGGCATCCACTGCCAGCCAAGCCCAACCAGAACCAAATCTGGTCAATGCTGCGGTTGAGAATTTTTCTTTGAAAGCATTCAAGCTTCCGAATTGCTTCTCAATACCAGCAAGCAGTTCACCAGAAGGTGCTGAAGCACCACCGGGCTGCATCACTTCCCAAAAGAGGGTGTGATTCAAATGTCCGCCTCCGTTGTTACGAACAGCGGTACGGATGTCTTCAGGTACCAAAGTGAGATCCTTGATCAATTCAACAAGATCAGTATTGGCTACCTCAGGGTGTTTTTCTAAAGCTGCATTCAAATTATTGACATATGCTTGGTGATGCTTGGAATAATGGATGTTCATGGTTTTTGTATCAATGACAGGTTCCAAGGCATCAAACTCATACTTCAACTCAGGTAATGTGTATTTCATTTGTTTACCTCCTTATTTCAATTACACCATAACAAATTAGACGGGTTCATTCAATGCTAATGCTTATTGTAGATCGTAGATTTTGGTGTATTTATCTATTAGATAGTCAATGTAATATGTAGGATCGAATGGTTTTTGACATACCTTCTCAAACAACTCAAAGGAAGTATACAACCCTCCGTACTGGTGGATCATTTCTTTCAAATGATCATTGATAAGATCAAAACGATCTTCTCTGAGTGCTTGCTCGATGTTCAAGGTTTTATTCATGTGATCATACCACTGAGCACTGTAGGCACTGCCCAAAGCATATGTCGGGAAATAGCCAAAGGCACCACCGGACCAATGGACATCCTGCAACACTCCAGTACTATGAGAATCGGGAATGATCTGAAGGTATGCTTCCATTTTCTGAGCCCATATGTCAGGAAGATCATCAATGTTGATCTCATCAGCGAACAATGCTTTTTCGATCTCGTAGCGAATCAGTACATGCAAAGGGTAGGTGACTTCATCAGCTTCAGTACGAATCAGAGAACTTCCTACTTGATTGATCGCGAAAATGAACTCGTCCAAGGAGTAAGGAGTCAGCTCATTGACGATCTCTACCATTTGAGGGTAGATCGGCTCCCAAAATGCTTTCGATCTTCCAAGCATGTTCTCATACATCCTTGATTGTGATTCATGCATACCATAGCTCATCGATGAACGGAGATGACGTCCTTCATACTCAGGATTAACTTGACCACCATACGTGGCATGTCCAACCTCATGGATAAACGAAAATATCGATGATGTAAACATTTCCTCATGATAAGCAACGGTGACTCGGTTGTCATTAATGGAGAAACCACTGCTAAAAGGGTGGACACTGGTAGCAACATATCCGGTATCATCGGAGTAAAAAAGCTTCTTCTTCAATAGTTCGATGACTTTGCGTTGTTTTTCTTCAGATACCCTGAGACTTAGGATTTCATGAGGTTTGATTTTCTTTTCGTTGATTTTTTGGATGAGTGGGACCAGATTGTCCTTGACTTGATTAAAAAATGCGTCATAAGTTGCGATGCTGGATCCTGGTTCAAAATCATCCAGAAGCTGTTCATAGACAGGAAGATCACTTTTTCGATAAGCAACTGTTTTCTTGACGGCATCTATTACTTTGGCCAGATAGGGTTTAAACAGATCCCAGTCATTGGTGAGTTTTGCTTTTTCCCAAATAATCTCACTGTCACCCATAAGTTGAACAAACTCCACGTACTCTTTTTTGGGGATATGGCGGATACGGTCTAGATCTTTGAGTATCTGCTTAGCTTCGATCTTGGTTATGGCATCGACATTTGGATCAGCACATACTTTTTCAATGATTTCGATCGACTCTGGAGCAGTTTCCAGATCGAACGATTCACCTGCCAAAACAGCGATCATTTGATTTCGGTATGCCTGCCCCTTTTTGGGGGCAATCGTCAGCTGATCCCAGTACAAGGTATCAAGTGCGAGATCATATGCTGCTTTTTTATGCTGTATTTCGTGATATTTATCTATGATTTCGTTCATTCGAATCCTCCTGCTTTTCATTTTAACACAAATCACGTGGGATACTTGGTATAATGAAATCATGAAAAAGACTCCTGTTTATTATGTGATCGGAGGAGCCAACGTGGATTGTACGGCTACCCCCCTTCAAGATATACGAACTCACGATTCAAATCCAGCGACCATCAAGATCAGCCATGGAGGAGTAGCTCGTAACATTGCCGCCAACTTGGCAAGTTATGGACAACAAGTACGCTTTTTAAGTGTTCTATCCAATGATGGCTTTGGCAAGGCAATGCATGATGATTTGGTTGAACTGAATATCGACACATCCAAATGTCTGTTTCGTGACGCACCTTCTTCGATGTATCTGGCCATGTTGGATCATCACCAAGACCTTTTGATGGCTATGGTCGATACCTCCTTGCTTGAGCACATACAACCATCACACATCGTGGACTTTCTTAAGGAAAGTGGACCGGATGATATCATCGTGTTTGATACCAACATGAATGAAACCATAATAGCAACGATAGTCAACAATAGCCAAGGTACGCTTGTATGTGATCCAATATCGATAACTAAAGCGAAAAAAATCGTGCCACACCTAAATAAGATAGATATCTTCAAACCAAATCGACTGCAGGCATCCGCACTTAGTGGGATCGATATCGTGGATGATCGATCATTGATCGAAGCAGGAATGTTTTTTATCGATCAAGGTATCCAGGATGTGATCATCACCCTTGGAGATCAAGGTGGTGTCTGGATCGATGCTGATTCGATTTGGCGATACGAATCGTCCTTAAACAAAGTCATCAACACGGTAGGAGCAGGAGATGCCTTTTTGGCGGCATTCATTGCTTTTAAGCATCAGTATGATAAAATGGAAACACTAAAAATCAGTATTGCGGCAGCGAATAAAACATGCATGTGTGAAGACTCGGTCTGTAAGGAGATAACCCTGAAGGATTTACTGCATGATGACATGACAACTATCAAAATCAAGGAGCTACAGCGATGAGAATACATCAAGATGTGACGAGTGCACTTAATCAAAACAAAGCAGTGGTTGCATTAGAATCAACGATCATTTCTCATGGGATGCCATATCCGGAAAACGTGGATACAGCACTGTTGCTTGAGGACATCATCAGACAACAAGGAGCAGTGCCAGCCACGATCGGGATCGTAGCTGGTGAGATCGTAGTGGGACTTGATCAGCACGAGATAAAACAGCTGGCACTGAGAAAAAATGTCGTCAAAGTGAGTCAAAGAGATCTGCCCATCGTATTGACAAAGAAGCAATGGGGAGCAACGACAGTCGCAACCACGATGTTTATTGCTCAAAAAGCGGGGATCGAAGTGTTCGTGACTGGTGGGATCGGAGGAGTCCACAGAGATGCATCATCCACTTTTGATATATCCGCTGATATGGTCGCACTTAAAGAAATCGATGTTACGGTTGTTTGTGCTGGTGCCAAATCGATTTTGGATATCCCGTTGACTCTTGAAGTGCTCGAGACATATGGAGTCTCTGTCATCGGATATCAAAGTGACGAGTTGGCAGCAT
>CALFEZ010000338.1 GCA_937957895.1 uncultured Erysipelotrichaceae bacterium | reverse complement strand
CGATCCCCAAAATGAACTTGAATTGATTGCGATATCCCATGGGCTTGGGATTATCGACCAGATCGATCCTGATGTTTTTGATATCGGCATATTTATGCAATGCTTGTTTGAGATTGTCGATCTTGACTTCTTTTTGCATCTTCAAAGATGCATGCATCAATGAACACGCTCCGCATTGGTATTGGATGGGACATGGAGGTTTTACCCGATGTGCACTTGGTTGGATCACCTTTTTGAGATTGGCCTTGTAATAAGTGGGAAACTCTTTCAACTGATCGATCAGCACACGCTCAAAAGCCAGTGCTCCATCCACAAACACCGGTTTTTTGTTGAGGTATCCGATCCCTTCTCCGTTGATACCCATTTTCTTGATGTCAATGATCATATTGGCCATAAAAGAAAAAAGCATGAGTCATGCTTATTCACTGATCGCCCAGCTAGGTATTTCATGACTGCGGCGAACTACTACGGATTTTTGAAAGTCTGTCTGATTCAAGAACCGAAGGATCTCTTCTTCCTCCTGGGCATCACAACCGACCAGAAGCTTGACATCGATTTCTTTTTTCAGGATGTCTGCCGCAACCACAAGTGTCTTTACCATGTAATCATTGCCAGATCCTTTGTATACGGCGATGCCTTCGCTTTCCTTGTTTTGCGTATCCTCAAGATACCCATAGTCCACGGGATAGATAAGATTGTGGTATTTCGGATGGATAGAGCCCTTCTCTCTGGCGATCACCAATCGATTTGAGAAGTAGAGAGTATCGATTTTTTGCCAAAAGTATGCGTTATTCTCAAGATGATTCATAGTTATTCCTCTTCAAAAAGCATTATAACCGAATTGATCATCGATGTAAACATGTAACAACAGCTGCACTATTTACAGCTGCATGTAATATTTTCAAAGTCCAAGCGTCTTGATTCTTACATGCACCAATCTGCACAACTCCTCCAAATCTTCAAGTCTGAACTTAGCCAACCCATACAGAGCGATCTGACAGCATGCTTTGGCATCACTGTGAGCCTGATGATGATCCAGATCGACACCCAAAAAACCGGCGACGGTGTTGAGTTTGTAATTGCTAAGACCGCGGATGGTCCTTCGTGCCAGTTCCACCGTACAAGCATATTTAACAGGATTCAGTTGAATATCGTGATACATCAACAGTTCCCTAAGGATGCTGATATCAAACTCAGCATTATGAGCAATGATTATGGCATCATCAAAATGATGTCTGATTTTATCAAAAAGCATGTCAAATGACATCGCATGGACCACATCCTGCGCTTGAATGTGGTGGATCATGACAAACTCATCCAAAAAGTCCCCGTGTTCTATCGGTGGCTTGATCAAATATCCTTTTTCAAATGTGATCACACCATCATCCAATACGACGATTCCCAATGCACAGGCGCTCAAAAAATGTCGGTTGGCCAGCTCAAAATCAATGGCCACGATTTTGGCCATCGAAATCAGCGTTTGCGATTTTTTGGAAGGATCTCGATCCAGTAGCCATCCGGATCTTCCAAAAAATACAGTCCCATTTCTTTGTTTTCATATACGATGGCATCCATCTTCTGATGATGTGAAAATGCTGCATCGTAATCGTCGACCAATACTGCCAAATGAAACTCCTGCTCTCCCAGATCATATGCTTCCGGGTGGTCTTTGAGCCAGGTAAGCTCTAACTTAAAATCGGTCATTTCATCAGTCAGAAACACGATGATGTATCTTCCATCTTCAGCTACTTTACGACGGACTTCTTTTAAACCCAAAGCTTTGTCATAAAATTGAAGACTTTTTTGAAGATCACTGACATTAAAATTAAAATGATTGAACTCAAACTTCATGATGACACCTCTTTCATATCTTATCATATCAGAAATCACCGATAAAAATAAAAAAAGGCTTGAAGCCTTTTTTGATGCTTTTGAAGGCATCAGTCCCACCCACGTATGTTGTTAATACCATAGTATACTAAAATCAATGACAATGCATCATATATCTCTGTTTTGTCATTGACAAAACATGACAAATTGTGTCAATCTGATGTTGGAGGATAGAAAAAATGAACTTTCAAAATCGCTTGATCAGGCTTATGGACCTTTTTCAAATCAGCAACAAACAGCTTTCTGTCGCATGCAACGTCGATCCTTCTTTGGTCAGCAGATGGCGAAATGGGACACGGGTCCCATCACCGAAATCCGATCAGTATCAAGCCATTGCAACTTACTTTCTGAGCTTCCATCCCACCAAACAGCAGAAAAGCTTCTTGCAGGAAATATTCGCATATCAAAAACTTCAGTCGCCGAACATCGATGATCATCTGGAGTTGCTGATTAAATGGCTCAGTATCCACCAAAGCAATGAACTTTCTGAAAAACAAGCACCTACCCCTTCCATAACGCTTTCTCAACAAGCCTTGCCCATCTTATCAAATGAGTTGGATCTAGCAGTCAAAAGTATTGGCAAAGTTTCTTCTTACGGACATGAGAGAACCAAAAGATCGTATCATCTTTTTCATGATTACCCCGGAAAACGCAAAGCTGCATCGTTACTGATCAAACGTGCTCTTGAACTAGATAAACCGACTGAGCTGTACATTTCTTCCGATGAAGGAGCAGCTTGGTGGTTTGAAGACCCCAACTTTCAAGTATCTTGGCGTTCGAGTCTAAAACAACTCGTATTAAAAAAACACAAGATTCATCTGCTTCATAACGTCAATCGTGACAAAGAAGATTACATCAACTATCTCAATTTCTGGATCCCATTGCATTTGCTGGGAAACACGACATCACATTACATGCCCAAATACATCGACAGGCCCGTAAAGGAAACACACATCGTTTTAAAGAATACCATGGCATATACTTCTTATTCTTCATTTTTGACTCCCAAAGAAAACATATGCTTTTTGTATGAGGATCAAGAAACTGTTGGGTTGTTTGAATCCTTGTTTTTGGGTAAACTGGTTCATTGCAAACCACTGATCGAAACATATCGATCGATCGATCAGCTTCGGTTTATGGAAACAATCACGAATATCTCATACTCTGACTATCCCGTAGTCACTTTCAGTGCTGGGTTTCATACATACTTTTTCCCAGACAGCGTGTTTGAGCGCTACTCGGGATCTTTCTCCAAGCAGCAACAAACTCTCTATCTGCGACATATCAAACAGTGGAAAAAGTCGAAAAAGGATGCATTTGAAAGAGTCCCCTACACCAATCTGATGCCCATCGAACTGTTGCTTGGTGTGATCACTCATCAAACTTACACTCATTATGATCCCATTTTCTTTCAAAACACAAAAATCACACTCACCAAAGATGAGTTGATCCAAACGATCAAAAACATGATCTTTACTTTGCAGAGATACTATCTTTTTGAGATCCATCTGATCGCAAAATCCAAGCTTGCGAATCAGTTGCACTTTAACATGGCACTTAGAGAACATCAAGGCGTCGTGTTCACGCCAAACGACTTAGTGGAGTCTCCCTATATCAGTCTTTTCAGTGATGAAGCCAATCTATTGAACTCCCTGAGTCATTATATGGAGAAAGTACTTGATGAAGTCCCACGAAATCTAAAGGACAAAAATGCCACAATAAAACAGCTTCAAAATACACTTACTCAGTTGGAATCTTAAAATCCAACTTTGTTTTCTTCAATGTTCCATTTTTGGACATCGGACGGATCAAACCGGTAATGGGTTTGTTGAACCATGGTCGGTCATGGACTCCGGCAACACTCCACATGATGCCTGTATATCCATTGGGATCACGACCATCCAACATGTATGTGTCATTGAGATGGATCAAAATCTTAATGGCATCTTGAGGTTGTTTGGTCCAATATAGTACCATCTTTGCCCAGTACATACGCAGATACGAATGCAGACACCCCGTGTCCAGCACTTGCTTTTGACAAAAATTCCATAGATCATCGTGTGTGTTGGCAGCTTCAAATTGCTCCAATGTGTACTCGTATTCACGCGGATCATGAAGATGCTGCTTTAGCGTTTCGATCGCCCAAGGCCAGGCACCTTTTAAAGAATCATAGTTTTCATTGTAATGGCAATAATTCTCTGCCAACTCACGACGAACGAGAGCTTCCTCAACAAACAACGGAGCATTGGCATGCCCTGTTTTTTCTACCTCTCGGATCATGATCTTGGGTGAGAGCATACCAAAGTGAAGATATGCCGAAAGCATCGACTGTCCCTGGCTGTGATATTCATTGCGACGATGATAATGAGGCAGACCATGTTGGATAAACTGAGCCAATCGTTCTTTGGCAGCGGTTTCTCCCGGAACTAAAAAGGACAGAGGTAGTTGCTGCCAGTGGTGACCCGACTCAAGGATTTGATTGAGTTGCCTTTGATCAAAAACACCCTCACATGCTTGATTCAATGGCCTTAACAAAGGCAACAAAGGCAAATAGTCTTTGTAGACACTCATGATCTTTGGTCTGAATGTCCTGGCTGCATACTCCAGTTTATCCGATGCCATTTCGATCGGTACCACCATTGCCGTATTGACTGTATCAAAAGCAACACCTTGTTTTGATAGTAGATCCTTCACTTTTTGGTGGACTTGTTTGACTGGTTTGAGGACGTGTTGCTCTGTCACGACCATCAACAATCGTGATGTGTTCAGCTCATTGGAAAAGTATTGAATGGGATCACTTTGATATACTCTCAAAGGAATATGAAGTGCTGTAAGCTTGTTTGCCATTTCCAAAACACCATGCAACAGAAAATCCATGTTGCGCATGTTGGCACTATCAAACAAAGGCCATACAAAAAACACGACTTCCAGTTGGGCATCATGGTCAACCGCATGTTGATAAGCATGAAAAAGCGCCGGATTGTCTTCGACTCTGATTGCTCTTGATGTCCAGTAAATGACTTTTCTCATCTTTCCACCTTCTAAAAATATCGTCACATCGACGATATTTTTTTGTCATAAATCAATATTTTCTTGTGCCCGATCACTTTGAGATGGCCTTCTTTGTGCAGCTTTG
>CALFEZ010000337.1 GCA_937957895.1 uncultured Erysipelotrichaceae bacterium | reverse complement strand
GATGTGATGCCATGTTTTGTCAAATAATCATTGATCATGCGTGCTCCAAGTTCATGTTGTTCTCCATCAGGGCAAATAACTGCTCCTTTCAAACCAAGTGATTTGGATCCTTTTTGTTTTAGTACAAAAGGGTGTGCCATCTCGATGATCGTTCGAATAATGGATGACTGAACATGTTCAAACCATATACGATGATTTGGGTCAGTTTCAACATCAGATAAATTGGACAATGCAGTGACAAGTATATCCTCATACAAAGTCTCGATGGATATTTCTTCTTCAATTAACCATTTGAAAACCATGTTGATGCACTTGTCTTTTTCAAGTAGGTTAAACGATTCCATAAATTGTTCATATTTGGTGATCATATACCCTCCATTTAATTAAGTTACTTAATTATAAACTGCTTGTATTGTATCAGAATGCCAAATGATGCTCAATTAAAACACACAATAAAAGAACTCAGCGAGTTCTTATGTGATCATGATCGATGGCAATGATCTTTATCGGATGGACAACGATCCCATCGACATCGAAACAATCTTCAAAGGAGGGCAAGTTCGATGTAACATAAACCTTGATGACCGGGATCACGGCATCCACAAACAAACTGCTGTCATAGGTAAGTGCATATCCCAATATCTGTATTTCTTCGATTTCTTCCTTTGTGACCATCGTGGAATAGAATGCACCTTGTTTTAGGTATCGATCGATATCCTCCGTGGTGATCACATCAAATGAATCTATCACTTCCGTTATGTCACTGTTTTTGCTTATTCCCATAATCGCTTGATCTTGGTTTGAAATGATCAATGTATATATCGTCTGAAAATCACGCTGGTTTTTATCCTTAACGATCGCATAGTGATATATTTCTTCTCCAAACGTATCGTAACTGATATCGTCCAAGACAAGATCATACTCTTCCCAGCCGATCATGGCTTCGATCCAGCTTCCTTCAAGTGCGTTTGCCACGTCATGATATGTTATTGTCTCAAGGTGTATCGTGTACTGTTGATGAAAAACAAGATAATAGGATCCATCCTGCATGATCTCATAGTATCCTTGATCAAACTCACAGATAACCAGTTTGAGATCCTCCTGATCGTATGTATTGCATAGGATACCGGTAGCTTCGATCATTGCAGTGTCAAACATTTGTTGTTGGATTTGTTGTAGTTTTTCAAAGTCATGGTCGACTTTTTGATATGCCGTGACTCTTTTGTTTTGCCAGTCGTAGTCAACCAAATTTGAACGCAACAACTGATCCTCACTCAAATAAAGAAAAACACGCTCCGTATCATCCACAAACGGCATGGGGGTAAGCCATAATCCCTCAAATGGGTCATCCGATCCATTGCCTGGATCGACTATATCGTCATTATCATCAGGAATCAAAGGATCATGATCAGGTGCATAGAAAAACTGATTGTATAAGATATACACAAAAATGATCGTGATGATGCTTATGATTGTTATTTTGATATGCTTTTTGTTGAACATTTATCTAAATACGACACAGGTAGGCTCGTAAACACTGATCCCCTTTTGGATCAAAGACAACTTGCCGGTATAGCGATCACGTCTAAAAAGAGTGAGGCTATCGCTTAACAGGTTAGCTGCCAACAAATAATTCTGATCAGGGCTTAAATTGAAATCTCTTGGATGGGTGCCATATGTCGAGATCGTTTGGATCAGCATCAGTTGACCGTCGTCCAGTATTTTGAAGACTGAAATGGTATGATCGGCACGATTGGATGTATAAAGAAACTTTCCGTCCTTGCTGATACGGATGGCAGCCGCATGTTGATTTTGTGTGATCTGATCCGGGTTAGCAGAAATCTTGTTGATGACCTCAAAACTTCGGATGAACTTGATGATAAATACTTCATTGGTGTTTTCACCTAATACATAGATCATTGGCATCGTCGGATGACTTACCAAATGTCTTGGACCGCACCCCGGTTCAAAGTCGATCGTTTGTTTGAGCTCTAGTTGCTTCCTATCATCGATACCATACACATACACTTTGTCTAAACCAAGATCACATACAAAAACAGCATTGAAATTGATGATACGTTGCACGAAGTGTGCTTTTGATCCTTGTGGATACACAATCTTTTGTAAGCTTTCAAGATCATCATTCACTAAATGATACGTATTGATCTGCCCTTGATGGTAATTGGCAGTGAAGATCATTTGATAAAACGAGTCATAACTGACATAACATGGTGTAGAAGTCTCATTTAAGAAACGCTTGACAAGCACTCCGTTATTAAAATACGCCAACCCTGCTTTCTCATCCTTGCTGCAGACACTAAAAATCCTTGACCCATCCAAGGCAATATATGTTGGATTGTCGATTTTTAGATGACTGATGAGACCTTTGCACTCATTTGAAGACACATCGAGCTCTAAAGAGTAGATCCCTTCACTGTCTTTTTTTGTATATGTTCCTAAGAGTAATTGCATGATCGCTTATCTTTTTTCAGGTAATACGATCCAAAGCACGATATAGATACCCAATCCGGTCCCATACAACAAAAACGCAAATGCAAAAATCAAACGCAACAATGTGACATCGATCTTGAATTTTTCCGACAATCCGGAACACACTCCACCGATCACTGCTCCATCTTTTGATTTCCACCAATCAAAACTTCCGTCTGGATCTTTGTATGCCATAGGTGTCCTCCTTTTATTTCATTATATCACAGCCGCTTGGTATCTTCATAAAAGATGGGGTGAACCGCAAACACGACAGCACGGACTGTTTTTGCATGTGGTTTGATCAGCTCGTATGCCGTAAGCAATGTACTTCCGGTCGTACAAACATCATCTACCAAGATGACATCTTTGTCCTTTATTCTTTCTGTTTCCATCAATATGATGTTTTGCTTGATCGCCTTTCGATCCTGTTTTGATTTGGTTGCTTGTTTCCATCCGTCTTTTTTTCTGAGACAATCGACAATGTCCAATTTGTGTTGTTTGACCATGTGATGCAGATGATCAAATCCTCTTTCAACAATCTTATCTTGAGAAGAAGGCATCAAAACATGAGCACTGTTCTTATTCCTTTTCAATTGTATTTTGGCATGTTTGAAAAAAAGAGTTGCGATGGCTATGTCCTTGTCTTCTTTTAAACGATACAGTGCTCTTTCAATGTGCACATCATAAATACAATGTGCCTCACAAGATAATGCACCTATGTCAAATATCAGTCGCTTCGATCGTAATTGTTGATCGCACTGCTGACAACAAATATCTCTTTTAAGAAACAGATCAAAGATCGTGGCATCATGATACAGCGCTTCTAAACACCAAAGGCAGATGCGTTGGCTCTTTTGGTCTCTTGGATGCATTGGTCGACCTCTTTGGACGTTTCGTCCATCAAAAAATAGCAATCCCCAAAAGGATGATTTTTATCTCTTCCGACCCTTCCGCTGATTTGGATCAAGGAAGCTTTATCAAAAACACGATGATTTGCAAACAACACCACGACCTGCACATCCGAAAATGTGACACCTCGTTCAAGAACTGTCGTACAGATGATATGTTGTTCATTTTTTGTGATGAATCGTTCGATCAGATTCTCTTTGTCCTCTGTTTTGGATGTGATGTTGCTGATGTTGAACAATCTTCCAAGTCGTTGTGCCAATCGGATGGTAGGTACAAAAACCATTACTTGTTTGTCTGTTTGTTTCAAGTAGCAATACAACCAGAAAATCAAATGCATTCGAAAAGAGACCTTCTTTATGGGAACAGGTAATGGATTGTCAAAAGGGCGACGATACAAAGTAACATGCTGCAGCGATCCCTCATTGACCAGTTTTCGTTGCTCCTGGCTTGGAGTAGCTGTGAGATAAATGATGTTTCCAACTACACTGTTATTGGCAAATGTCTCCAACATTCGATCGCCTTTGTAAGGAAATGCATCCGGTTCATCCAAGATCAATACATCGAAGTATCGATCATAACGAAACAGCTGATGTGTTGTGCATACGATCAGATCTCCCATCCATTTCTCGGTGTATCCTTCACATACTGCAATTACTTCCAATGTCTTGAATATCTTTTGAAGTCTGCTTTGCAGTTGGAGCACTACTTGTCTGCGTGGTATCGCCCACCCAACTTTTTTTGATTGTTTGAGTGCCTCACCGATCGTATCGATCACAAGTTCTGTTTTGCCTGCTCCGCATACTGCTTCCACCAAAACAGAACCATGCATTGCTTTGTTTTTGATTTGCTTGCTCACTTCTTGTTGATACGGTGTCAGCTCAAAAGGTAAACCATAATCTGATTCATGCAATGTGATTTCTCTGCTTCTTTGTTTTGTGTCGATAAAACTGGCATAACTAAGACAAAATCGACACAGCCACTGATCTTGATGTTTGAAAAACCCATGTTGATTGATGCTTTTACAGCGTGGACATGATTGCATAAAAAAAGTCACCCTTTCGATGTTTCCATCTAAGAGTGACGATTCCTTCTACCAATCTGACAAAATGTCTTTTTTTACCATCACAGCTTGTTTTGCATGTTGTGCCATGGGATGGTCGCTGTAGGAGTCCGAATAGAATGTATCGATTTGATTCAAATCAAAGTGTTCTGAAAACCTTATCGGCTTTTCTTGACCGTAACAGTTCTCCCGTATATTTTGACCTGTCTTTTTATCCACGATCGATGCGATCAACGTGACCCCCAACTCATCACAAATAGGCTGAAGCAAAAATGTAGGAGAAGCTGAGATAATGACATCATCCTGCTGTTTTTGCTTTAAATACCATGGTTGGATTTTTTTCTTGTGGTCGCTCCAAAAGGAAAGCACTCTTTGATCGATGTCTTCTATCGAATGAAAGTATGTGTATATGACACTTTTCATTTCGGTTTTGGAAATCCGTTTGGTTTTGTAACGGATCATGGCCCAAAGCTGTCGCGGGAGATAACGCATCAATCCAAAGTCCTTCTTCAGATTGTAAAGGTAAAAGTGGACTGAGCTGTCACCATCATAGATCGTTTTATCAAAAT
>CALFEZ010000336.1 GCA_937957895.1 uncultured Erysipelotrichaceae bacterium | reverse complement strand
CACCATAATTGAACTTGATGATCAATAGATATTTGTTTCCTCCGCGAAAACCAAGCATGTAACTAATCAAAAACAGTGCACCGAGACCTAGTGAGCTGCTGATGGCAACGATCGTTGATCCAACCCCTGACATGATTCCTGCGGTGATGCCCCAAAACACAAATCCGGTGTCGATCGGATCTTTGACTGCTGTTCGAAATCGTACGATCGACAATGCTCCGATCATTCCCAAAGACAATGCTATGTTAGAGCTGATGGTCAAAATGACCAATGCCGTCACCATCGTGATCAACACGATCAGCATCGAAAATGTTTTAGAGTATGCCACCCCGGAATATGTCTTTTTGTAAATGAAAACAATAAACAATGAAATAACAAAAGCAACCACCAATGCTGATAAAACTTTCTCTAAAGTCAGATTGCTTGTTTGACTACTTGTCAAAAACTCGATGATCCAATCAATGATATTCATGCTTCTCCCTCACTATTTCAAACCCCTGCATATGACAAACTTCGATATCGCTTGTCGCACAGATGGTATGGATGCTACGGTCTTGAAAATGTATTCAGGGATCACTTCGTCGAATTTCATTTCCATGATCACCTCGTTTGTCTTTAAAATAGGCACTCCCGCATAATCCTTTGCAAAGAAATCCGTGCTGAAATTACCTGAAGTCATCGCATCATCGAAAGTGATGCGTACGTTCAACGGCTCATAGACATATGCCAAACGATAATAATCAACGATCGTTGAAGGTATCAGTGCCGCATGGATCCTCTCTAACAGAAATCGATGCAGAAGATTGCCTTGCTCATAGTTGACATCGATCGATTCATTGTTTGCTAAAGCCACTGCTGTTGAATGATCGATGCGTATCTTTTCCTTGAGACTCATATTATCATGTTTGTGTTTGCATTCCAATATGATGAAAGAAGGATCCTGATTGTAGTATCGTAGTCTATACTTTTTTCGAAACAAGACACCATCGATCTTCTCAAAGTAAGAATCCGAATCAACGGTATCAAAATACAAGCTCCGGATGTAATATCGATAATCATCCGTTGCATAGTTTTTGTCGATGGTCATCAACAGATCCAGACGCTGTTTCAAGATCGTTGCTGCTTCCGGTGAGATGACAAATTTGATCTCATGGCGATATTTTGATTTCATAAACCCCCGAAATAATATGCGTATTCTGCATTGGTCAACTTAAAAAAGGTACGAGTCTGGCGAAGCAAAAAATCATATCTTAAGACAAAGTAGTTACGTAATCGGTCAACACTCACTTGCCAGTGATCCATGGAAAGGTTCCAACGTTGCTGATTTCTTTCCATCTCGGGAAGGTAAATGGCTACCATCTCATCGATGGCATACAACACTCTTTGTTGGTTCCAAGTTGTTTTCAAATGATAACTTAAGCGTTCCAGAAAAAGATTCCTGAACTGCTCGTTTTGCACAAGCTTGCGAAACAAAGTCGTATCATAACCAATGATCGTCATTCCTTCGGGATTGGTTGCAAACTCATAATAATCACGATAGTAGTTGTACATAGCCCAATCCAGATCATAAAAAATCATCCGCCATCTCCCTTGGTCGATGTCTAAGTGAGAAAAAAAGCGCATATTAACGATATCATTGTTGGTCGTGAGAGTGGAAGCGATCCAAAAATCAACAAAACTCTCCATGTGCAAACGCTCAGAAACCCAGTTGTAATGAACATCCAAGCGCATATCATTATAGGCAACATATTGCACCAGTTGGCGATATCCTCTGATGGAACCAGCCGTCACGTCATTATCGATCCTGACAATATCAGCACTGGTATCCACATTATAAGCTGTAGAAATAAAGTGTTCATCCACTTTTTCCCGTATGTTGTAAATACCCCAATATCCTCCATTGATATAAAGCACGACTGGTTTGAACGCCTGGACATTGACTTCCATCATGCCATCCACAAGCGATGTTCCCAAGACATCTCTAATAAATGCATTCGGATAATCCTGAGAACCTGAACGTAGTACCAGTGTGTTGAAAACAGAATAATCCCTGCTCTCAAATACGGGATAATGCAAACGACTGGCACCGTATATGTTTCGAAACTTCAAAGCAAAGCTTTTTTTACTTAGTCCACGTGCTGCTCCACCAAAAAGGCGAAGACCGATATCAAGAGCAAAACCACCCTCTTCTTCGAAAAAAGCTACGTTTGCTGGTACCTCAACTCCAACTTTCCATACATCCCTAAGCAGAAATGAATAATCACCTGGATCTACAGTCAATGACATGACCGGCATCGTGTGTTTTTCATTGATGATATATGAGGCAGTCACAATGGAACCTTCCAGTTTACCCTCTTCGATCACTCTTGCCCGAATCGTGGTGGTTTTATCGATCGTAAACGGTGCTTCATACTTCATTGAACGTTGAGTAGGTATGCTCCCATCCGTCGTGTAGAATATGTTGCTCGGACCTTCTATCACGATCTCAAGATTATCGATATCATCATATACCCCTTGCATCGTTTTGATAACTGGATCGAAATTAACCATTGGTGTACCACCCACATTTGGTCGATTTGGCGTGGGTTCGCTCATATAACCAAACCCGCCATCCGCCATCCTGCCATAACTCACATTGACGGGAGTATTGGCAACAAACATTGAATCGATCACGCTTATTCCATGATAAAGATAGACTTCATCGACCGATGATAGGGATATCTCGATATGAGTATACACACTGGTAGAAAGCATCGGTTCTCCAGAAGCCATAAATACGATGATTTCACCAGGAGCAAGCATCCGCTGAGGAAGCATCGCCATGGTTGGTCGATTGGGAGAAGTCGTCAAAGAATATTCTGATAGATCGATCATGCTATCCGAGTGATTGATTAGCTCGATCCATGGATATGTCTGCAAACCATTATGAGCCATATATCGTGTATTGAGTGTCATGACTTCATTGATCTGAAGCTGTGGTTCGATGGGATGATATTTGCTTCCAAAAGCCACAACTCCATCAGGATCATTGGTAAATCCAGGACTTACGGTGGGTGTATCCACCCATACACCATCCACCCATGCTCTGGCAAATCCATCGACAACATTCTCATAGGTTATCAAGTCGATGATGTTGCCTTGGCGATCGCTCAAAACGATTTGACCAAACCCGTTGCCAAGTGTGAAACTGGCATGGATCTCATCTTGGACACTCCAATCTCGGTTGCTTGTGAAGATGGAAACAGCTTCACCAGGAGCAAGAACAACCTTTGGAAATGCCCATCGATAAGGAACATCGAGTGTATTACTCAAAAAATAGTTCTCAAGATCTATGGTATGATCTGAGAAGTTGGTCACTTCCACAAATCCGCTAAAACCTCCAAATCCATCAATGAAGTTCCCTTCATTTTTGGGGAGAAACTCACTGATGAGTAGTTCTGATTGCTCAATATGCAATGATTTTAAATACGCATCTCTTCCGGTCATGGTATTGGGATATCCCGGTGTCGCATGCTCAGTGATCGTCCAACTGCCATCTGCAGTGATCGCATAAGAATGATTTCTATCCATTGGCGGGATATCGACTTGATCAATGATCACACCGTGTTGATTGTAAAAATAGAGGGTTTCATTTCCCGCACGTTTCAAACGGAAGTTGGCATAAAGGCCATTACGACTTTCACCTGCAAGATAAACGATGACATAATCATTGGGATCTAGGATCGTAGCTGGGAATGTCCATCGAATCGTTCCGGGAGCATCCGAAAGTCCATGGTTCAACAGATTGATCGATCGTCCCGTTCCGTTGTAGATCTCAACCCAATCAGTGATCAACCCATCCCCATCGGAAAAAACACCTCCATTGGATGTCATTACTTCACTGATGATCAGTTTGTTCGCGTTATATCCATTGTCGGGATCGATTGGTTTACTGCGATCATCAAGTCCGCCAATCGAAATGACTCGATCGATCCCGATCATTGTGATGACCATCAAAACTAAAACGATGACGATCAAAATATTCTTATCAAATCTCTTTTTATCTATATGGACCATGAGCTTCCTCAACGTATAATATAGTCAACATTATATCACATAATCTGACCAAAACTCTTCAACTCGTCAACACTAACAAGCTATAAAATGGGAGATGAGAACTTCTTCACATAGAAGATCAAATTTCTATTGACAAATGGTTAAAAGAAAATTATTGTGTAAACAGATAGAGGTGTCTTTGATTAATACCGACATCACCTGTTACGTGCATTACATATAATAAGATCAAAGTTAATCGCATTATGAATGTGTTTTTTTGTGTTTATCAGAGTGAGTGGATTCCTTTTTGAATAATCTCGTGATGTTATTGACACACACAGGAATATTAATATATGTACTAGTGTATATTGATGCTCAAACCAGACACAAAATATTAAAGATCAAAGAGTTTACAGACTATCAATGTGTTTTGCTGCTACTTGTTGGCATGTAGGTTGATTGGATCGAGATCAGAGGGAGAGGAGGTACATCGATCAAACAACCGATGAAGGCTGTTTTGATCCTGATCCACAGAATCAACTACACGCTATCATAAAGCAGTGGAATAAAGAGGTTTTTGGACATGCCGTATGCTTTCATCTTGTAGATCAAGCGAGAGCAACATCAGATACGATCCATCTGATCGTTTGCATAGATCCGTTGGATCACCATCCGGCATGACCTTTGACTTTATTTTGTCTAATTAGGAGGATTATCGATGAAACGTTCGTTACACTCTCACTTTCATGATATCAGATTGGTGATTTTCGATTTGGATGGCACTTTGGTTGATACTGCACCAGACATCATAGAGTCAGTAAAACATATTTTGATGCACTTTGGATGTGAGAGAAAATCTGACGAGGAAATCGCAGGCTGTATTGGTGGTGGGGCAAGAAATGTTCTAAAAAAAGCTATGGGGAAGCATGCAGAGGAACATCTTGAAGAGGCAATCGTTCTTTTTAAAGCATATTATACGAAGAACTGCGCCATA
>CALFEZ010000335.1 GCA_937957895.1 uncultured Erysipelotrichaceae bacterium | reverse complement strand
GCTTTTGTTGCGCACACATACGACGGCGATCCAAACACGAGCACTCGAAGCCAATGCCAACCATGTTCCGCTAAAGGTCATATGTCCCGGTAAGGTGTATCGCAAGGATGATGATGATGCGACTCATTCACACCAGTTCGTGCAGATCGAAGGATTGGTCGTTGGAGAAGGTGTCAGCATGGCGAATCTTAAATCAACCTTGTTGACACTTGCACGAGCGATGTTTGGTCCTGATCGTCAGATACGCATGCGTCCGAGCTACTTCCAGTTCACCGAACCCAGCGCTGAAGTCGATGTCAGCTGTCATGTATGCAACGGAAGTGGATGCAATGTGTGCAAACAGACAGGATGGATCGAGATCTTGGGTGCCGGAATGGTACATCCTGATGTTTTGACCATGGCGGGGTTTGATGCCACCAAAGTAACTGGTTTTGCTTTTGGATGTGGGGTTGAACGGATCGCGATGCTCAAGTATGGCATGGATGACATTCGGCATTTCTATCAAAACGATATAAAGTATCTTTCATTGTTCGAAAGATTTGAATAGGGAGGAAACAGATCATGAATGTAAGTATGAAATGGTTGTCCGAATTGGTCGACTTAGAACATATCAGTGCAGTTGAGTTGGCGGATGTATTGACCAATGCCGGTTTGGAAGTGGAATCTGTGACTCCGCTTGTCAAAAAGACAGACTGTGTCATTGGCAAAGTATTGACATGTGTCGATCATCCTGATTCCGATCATCTGCATGTGACAACGGTAGATATCAAAAATCAGATATTGGATATCGTTTGTGGAGCATCGAATGTAAAAGCAGGACAAAAAGTCATCGTGGCCAAGATCGGTGCACAAATAAAAGATCTGATCATCAAGCCGGTCAAGATACGTGGTATCGACAGTCATGGTATGATTTGCTCCTATCAGGAACTCGGTATCAATGACAAGTTCGTGCCAGCTGATCAAGTCAACGGCATAGCCGTGCTTGATCCTGATGCTCCGATCGGGGCTGATCCCTATGAGTATATGGGGTGGGACGATGAGATTCTTGATTTGGCCCAGACTCCCAATCGTAACGATGTCATGGCTCTACACAATCTTGCGATCGAAGTGGGAGCTTTATTGGATAGGATGGTCACATTACCAAACACACACACCTATAAAACACACGATTCAACTCCTTTGATCATTGCATCCACCACCTCAAAATGCCCACAGTTTTTGGGTCGGATTATCGAGAACATCACCATCAAACCATCACCGACATGGATCAAAAGAAAACTAATGGCAGCCGGCATCAAACCAGTCAACAATGTTGTGGACATATCAAATCTGGTCATGCTTGAAACCGGTCAGCCATGTCACTTTTATGATCGTGCCAAAATCATTGATGAGATAACTGTCAAAGATGGCATTCAAACCGATTTTACGGCACTCGATGAAGAGACATATGCCATTCGCAATGAGGATCTCTGCATCACCAGCGACGGCAAGGTCGTTGGTCTTGCCGGAGTGATGGGAGGTGACAGTTCCAAGATCGATGAGAGTACCACATCCATCATCATCGAAGTGGCACACTTTGATCGCGTTAGTATCCGTCAAACAAGTCGCCATCACGACTTGTTGACAGATGCGGCAGTTCGCTTTACCAAAGGCATCGATCCTCAGGCAGCATATTATGCCATGGATCGTTCGACAGACCTGTTGGTCCAACTGGCAAATGGACAGGGGATCCATCCGATCGTGTATCTTTCAGATCCCCAGACTGAGCCAATCAAACAAGTTTCGGTCACTCTTTCACAGATCCATACACTTTTGGGGATCCAACTAGAAGTCGATGCGATCATGGATGTGTTTGATCGACTTCAGTTTGAGCCAGTCTATCACAACGAAACATTTACTTGTTCGATCCCATCCTATCGCCTTGACATCATTATCGGTGCTGACCTGATCGAAGAGATCATCCGTGTCATCGGATATGATCTTTTGCCGGTCACACCACTTCTTTTAAGTGAGACTGCAGGGACTTTGGATAACAAACAAAGGATGCGCCGCAAACTGCAGGAGCTTTTGGTGGGCTTTGGTTTGCAGGAAGTGATCACTTACACGTTGGTCAATCCCGTGTATGCAAACGGACCATTTCCACTGGCAAATCCGGTATCGATCCTTTCTCCGCTTTCTGAAGATCGCAAGATGGTGCGAAATCAATTGTTTCGCTCGATACTGCAAACAGTCAGTTACAACCAAAGTTACAAAAACAAACCGAATAATTTCTTCGAACTGTCAGAAGTGTATGGCAAAGATGCCCAAAACTGGCGTTTGGCCGTTGTGATCAGTGATCCTCTGATATCATTGCCATGGCGAGGTGAGACGATCAAACCAGATTTTTACGCTTTAAAAGGTATGCTTTGGACGATCGTAGCCCAGATCGGATTGGATCAAGGTCATCTTCATGTCTCATCGATCGACCCTGATCAACATTATCTGCATCCTCATC
>CALFEZ010000334.1 GCA_937957895.1 uncultured Erysipelotrichaceae bacterium | reverse complement strand
GATGACATCTCTGATCTCTTTGATGATCGTCTTGGGAACGATGTTGTGTTTTTGGTTGTGGGCGATCTGGATGGCTCTGCGGCGATTGGTTTCTTCGATGGCTTTGTGCATGGAATCGGTCACGTTATCGGCATACATGATGACAGCCCCATCCTGGTTTCGGGCTGCTCGACCGATGGTCTGGATCAAAGAGCGGTACGACCGCAAAAAGCCTTCCTTGTCAGCATCCAAAATGGCTACCAGTGATACTTCCGGAATGTCGATCCCTTCTCTTAGCAGGTTGATCCCCACCAGCACATCGTATTTGCCTTTACGTAGTTGTCGGATGATCTCGATCCGTTCGAGTGTCTTGTTCTCATGATGCAGATACACTGCCTTGACCTGAGAACTGAGCAGATATGCCGTCAACTCTTCTGCCATTTTGACGGTCAATGTGGTGATCAGTACCCGTTGGTTGTTGGCTTTACGTTGTTCGATTTGATCAAGCAGATCATCGATCTGTCCTTTTGTCGGTTTGATGGTGACATATGGATCGACCAATCCGGTCGGACGAATGATTTGTTGTACGACCTGATGATGGGTGCGTTCCAGTTCAAAATCACCCGGAGTGGCGGAGACATAGACTGTTTGGTTGGCCATGGATAAAAACTCCTCGAAGTTGAGGGGGCGATTGTCCAAAGCAGAAGGCAGACGAAAGCCATATTCGACGAGCACTTGTTTGCGGGAGCGATCGCCATTGAACATGCCTTTGACTTGAGGGATGCTCACATGAGACTCATCCACCACAAACAAAAAGTCATCGTCAAAGTAATCAAAGAGCGTAAAGGGTCTTTGACCGGGTTCTCTTTGATCGATATGTCGCGAGTAGTTTTCGATGCCGGAACAATATCCAAACTCACGCAAGGCTTCGATATCATAGCGTGTCCGCTGTTCCAGTCGCTGTTTTTCCACGAGTTTGTTTTGGGATTGCAGATATGCAAGTTGTTGTTCCAGTTCCGCTTCGATGGTATTGGCTGCATGCAAAATCTGAGGCTGCAAACGGGCATACTCAGTTGCCG
>CALFEZ010000333.1 GCA_937957895.1 uncultured Erysipelotrichaceae bacterium | reverse complement strand
CTTTGACATCGACATCGATCCGCGCTTACTGGATCGCCCGGTACTCAAGCTTTCATTACAGCCTTTGGTGGAAAATGCGATCATTCATGGGATACAACCACATGAAGAATTCAGCAAGATCGGGATCCGTGGTATCTATGATCCTGAAAACACCATCATTGAAGTATTCAATCAGGGATACGGGATTACACAGGAGCGGATCGATCAAATCCGACGCATGCTGAAATCAGAGATGGAATCATCAAGCATGGGTCTAAAAAATGTGTATCAGCGTTTGAAACTCTACTATGGTGAACAAGCAGATCTGATCATTGAAAGTAAACTGGATGAGTATACCAAAGTGATCATGAAGATTCCATTTGTCAAGGAGATGACCCCATGAAGAAAACTATGATCATGATGATCACATTGGTGTTTGTTGCATCATGTGCAAAAACCAACACGCAGGTTCCTTTGCTTATTTATGACATGAACGATGCTTACATGCATGATTTTGAAAGCAAACTGCAAGAAGTCGGGTTAGAGGGGTATGTGATCCAGACATACGATGGACAACATTCTCAGGTCATTCAAAACGAACAAATCGATCGATTGCTCAACAACAAACATCCGCTTTTGATCATCAATCCGGTGGATCGATTGAGTGCCCATGTGATCATCGAACGTGCCAAGGCATCTGATACCAGCATCATCTTCTTCAACCGGGAACCGTTGATGTCTGATTTGATACGTTATTAAAAAGCGTTTTATGTAGGTGCTGATGCCATCCAATCAGCACAGCTTCAGGCCAGTCTGATCATGGACCTATTTGGAATCGATCCGAGAAATCTCAATCAGTTCGACCGCAATGACGATGGCATCATTCAAACCATCATACTCAAAGGCCAACAAGGTCATCAGGATGCAGAAGCAAGAACGAAATTCGTCATTGACACACTTATCGAAAACAACTACAAAGTCGAAGTATTGGAAGTGGCCATCGCCAACTTCGATCAGCAGGAAGGGTATGAGAAGATGCTTGCTTTGATCGATCTGTATGCGGATACCATGGAAGTCGTGATCTCCAACAACGATGCCATGGCCATCGGAGCCATCCAAGCGTTGCTTGAAAAAGGATTGATCGAGGATATCAACGAAGATGGCATCATCGATCAGTCATCCGAGCCATGGATCCCTGTGGTCGGGATC
>CALFEZ010000332.1 GCA_937957895.1 uncultured Erysipelotrichaceae bacterium | reverse complement strand
GTCGAAGTTGAAAATGTTTCTAAAGTCGGTGCAGGATCCTACACCAAAGTTGCAGGACGTAACTTCAATACTGATACAGGTGTTGAAGGACGCGTACAAGTCAACGTTACGTTCGCCGGAGTTGCCCTTGATGCTGATGGAAATGTAGTTTATGTCCATATCGATACAGCCCAAAACCAAGGCACATTTGATGGCGAAGGCATGATCGTAGCTGCCGAAGCCATTCCAACGAAAAAGGAAAGAGGCGATGCCTATGGCATGAAAGTTCGTTCCGAAATCGGTAAAGAATGGTACGAGCAAATCGCTGCTCTAGAAGAGTGGATGATTGGTAAGACTGTAACGGCAATCAAAGCTGTCCCAGTAAAAGTCGTTGACGATGCTCACCAAAACGTTCCTGATACACCAGATCTTAATACATCTGTAACGATCACGATCGAAGCATACCTTGGTGCGACTGATACCGCAGCCAAAAACGCAATCGCTATTCCTTAATCGATTAGCAGATCAACATCAAAACGCTCAGATCCCTGAGCGTTTTTTAATGTTTTATGTCAAAGCAAGATCCATTAGCGGCAATATTCATTGAAATGATAGTTTCATAGTGCTAATCTAGTAGTATTATGGATCACTTAAAACGAAATACGACGCTGTTTGGCCTCAAAATGAGTACACCAATCTTGATTGGATATATGTTTTTGGGTTTTGCATATGGTGTCTTGTTGCAGCAACAAGGTTTGGCATTTATCTGGACCTTTTTAACAAGCACTTTGGTTTTTGCCGGAGCCCTTCAGTATGCAGTCGTTCCAATGATGACAGCTGCTTTTGATCCCATCACGGTGTTCATTCTAGCATTGAGCATCAACATAAGACACTTTTTCTATGGGATCTCGATCTTTGACAAATACAAAGAAGCAGGCAAGATAATGCCCGTCCTGGTATATACGATGGCTGATGAAGCTTTTTCCATCAATGCCTCAACACATTTACCAAAGTCATTGGATCCACCACGTTTTTATTTGACGGTGAGCATCCTAGGGTATAGTTATTGGGTGATGTTCACGTCACTTGGTCATTTGTTTGCTTCAACGGTGACCATCACCGTACAAGGCCTTGACTTTGTGTTGCCTGCTTTGTTTTTTGCTTTGTTTCTCAATATGTGGAAACAAACAAGCAAGCAAAAGACGATGTTGTTTGGGGTAGGCGCTACTATCCTGTCAATGTTAATGATTAGAAACCACTTGTTTGTGTTGGCTTCAATGATCATCATCTTTGTGGGACTGACAATAGAAACAACCAAGGAGCAGCGACATGAGTGACCTGCAACGATTGATCATGATCCTGATCATGATGGCAGCCACGATGATCACACGTTTTTCACCATTGCTTTTGTTTAAGCGGGAGTTTTCCGCCAAAACAAAGAAGGTGGCAGAGAAACTACCATATGCCACCATGGGTTTGTTGGTTGTATATTCACTCAAGGATACGTTTGTCACTGACAATCAGTATGGACTCTATGAGCTCATCGGACTTGGTATCATCGGGTTGATCTATAAGCTTACCGATCATGTACTGGCAAGTATCGGATCGGGACTGTTCATATATTTATGGATCGTCAATTTACTATGATGGCAACTCAACGGTTGTCATCTTTTTTGATTTTTGAGATCTGATAGAACTTCTGGTATTTTCGGGTGGTTTGAACATTATCGAAAACAGTTTTTTCATGGGCACTAAGTTTTTTGGGGTTGTAAAAGCGAATATCCTTGATGGTTTTTGGAAGATAACCGATAAACGGCCACAGGTCAGGACGATCGTAGGGATACTGATCTGCTTTTGGCAAACCAACGGGAGTCAGACGCAAATGCAGTGGTATATGATCGGATCTCTCACTCAAATGTTGCAAGGCATGATCGATGGCATCGATCGCTGACTTGGACTTGGGAGAGGATGCCATTTCGATCACAGCAACACTAAGTGGAATACGTGCTTCAGGGAATCCCACACGATAAGCTGTCTCTACCGCTTGAACCACTCGAGCGACTGCAGCCGGATTAGCCAATCCAATGTCTTCATAGGCTGTCACCAACAAACGACGAGTCAATGATTCAATATCACCGATCTGGATCAGCCTGGCAAGATAATAAACAGAAGCATCGACGTCACTGCCCCTGATCGATTTTTGAAAAGCACTCAAAAGATCATAATATCCATCATCATCTTTAAACCCCGAGGTAGCCAAAGAAGGCATAAAATGGATGATGTCATCTTTGGTTATGAGATCTTTATCAGTTAGCAATGAAGCCATCTCCACTAGATTAAGAGCGATCCTGACATCTCCGTTGCTCATGTGGATGATCATCTGCAGCACATCTTCTTCAAAGCGTACTTTATTGTCTAGTCCAATCGGCGATTGGATGGCACGTTTGATCAAAACCAATAAGTCATCGTGAGTCAGTGCCTTAAACTCGATCAAATGAGCTCGTGATCGGATGGCAGGATTGATTGCAAAATATGGATTGGCAGTCGTGGCACCGATCAGCGTGACTGTTCCGTCTTCAATAAAAGGCAGAAGATGATCTTGTTTGTCTTTGTTGAGTCGATGGACTTCATCCATGATCAACACATAACCATTGGATTGACTCGCCAGATTCAAAAGTTGATCAAGCTGTTTCTTGTTGTTGGTAGCTGCATTGAACATGCCATACGGTCGTTTCATCATGTTGACAAGCACATGGGCTGCACTGGTTTTGCCACTACCGCTGGGTCCGTAGAAAATCATGGAAAACAACTGATTTTCATGGATCAGTTTATAAAATACCCCTTTTGGTTGAAACAAATGCTGTTGCCCTGCAAGATCTTCAAGTGATGTAGGACGCATCCTCATAGCCAGTGGTTGTTTCATAAAACACCTCACTGCTATTTTATCACAGGCAAAATAATAGTAGAATAAAGGCATAAGGAGCTTATCATGAAAGTTTTGATACAACGGGTCGTAAATGCCAGTGTGTGGGTAGATCAAAAGGAAGTATCAGCCATCGAACATGGCTTTTTGTTGCTTGTAGGTATCTGTAAAGAGGATACGACTGAAACAGTTGACAAAATGGCATACAAGATCGCAAACATACGTTTGTTCAGTGATCAGGAAGACAAGATGAACCTCAATATCCAACAAGTCAAAGGAAAAATTCTGAGTGTCTCGCAGTTTACGCTGTGTGCCAACCATAAAAAAGGTCATCGACCGAGTTTTGATCAAGCAAAAAACCCGGAAGAAGCAAAGAGCTTGTTTGAAGATTTCAATGATAAACTAAAAGCATATGGTATCGATGTGAAGATGGGGGTGTTTCAAGAACACATGAACGTTCTTATCAACAATGACGGTCCCGTAACCATCCAGTTGGAAATGGATTAAAAAGGAGAAAAACATGACGATCTTGATGGACGGAAAGAAACTATCAGCTCAAATCAAAGAGAAGATCCAAGGTGAAGTAAACAACCTCACCGATCAAAGAAAGCCAAAACTGGCAGTTATTCTTGTGGGAAACGATGCAGCATCGGCCAATGATGTG
>CALFEZ010000331.1 GCA_937957895.1 uncultured Erysipelotrichaceae bacterium | reverse complement strand
TCAATCAAAAAGGTTGGGATCTGTTGGGTCTGACCCTTGACATCGATGGGGTTCGCACCAATCCCGATGGATCACCCAATGGACGCCTTCAAGATCGCGCCAACAAACTGGCTAGTGGTGAGTTTTTCAGAAGATGGCCCAAAAAACAAAAACAGCAAGCCGTCCATACCACCATCCAGCTGGCATTATCCAAAGGCATCACATCCATCGGTGCCAGTGAAGGGTTGGATTCCAGCGATGAGGATGTGTATTTGATCCATGAGATGCTACCGTCGTTGCCTTTGGACTTTACTACCCATTGGAATACCGACAGTATCGACAAACCAATCTCTTTAGGGTATAAAGTCTGGGGCAGTGATATCTTGTTGGATGGATCGATCGGATCACGTACGGCAGCCTTCTTTGACAAGTACGATGATGCTGATACCTGTGGTGCTCTTAATTACACCGATCAACAGGTGTTTGACATCCTGGATGAAACTCTTCGACATGACATGATCGTTTCCTTTCACTGCATTGGAGAAAAAGCCATCGTGCAGGCACTCGATCAGATCGAAGAAGTTCTCAAAAAGTATCCCGATAAAAAGGATACCCATCAACTGCGTCTGGAGCATTTTGGCTGGCCTAGCCAACAAGACATCGATCGCTGTGCAAGATTGAACATCATGATCTCGACCCAACCGGCATTTACTTATCTAAGAGGCGGTCCTGATTCGGTTTATCGTCAACGACTAGGTGAAGCCAGAGAAAAACGTGGATATCCGTTTAGACGTTTTTTGGATGCCGGAATCATCGTGGGCGGCGGTTCGGATTCGGATGTGACTCCGATGGATGCTTTATTGGGGATCCATGCAGCGGTCCATCAACCTTATCCCGAAAACAGCGTGACTCCTTATGAGGCTGTACGGATGTTTACCTCTCATGCATCCATGTGCGGCTATGAGTACAATAAAAAAGGTACTTTGGAGATTGGAAAACAGGGAGATTTCGTGATGCTCAATGATGATCCTTTGACCTGTAACAGTGACAAGATCAAAGACATCGAAGTCATGATGACGGTACACAAAGGAGTGATCGTCTATCCTAACGACGATTTCTCATCAAAGTAGTCCATCCATAAGAAAAGCAAGAAAAAACGATCCGGTCGGATCGTTTTTATTATGTCGATATCTTCATGTACTTCATGTTGTTGATTTTGCGGGCAGCGATGATGATGGCGATGATCACCGCGGCGGCGAGCACGAGCGGCGTAATGCCGA
>CALFEZ010000330.1 GCA_937957895.1 uncultured Erysipelotrichaceae bacterium | reverse complement strand
ATCAACAAACCGTTTCTAAAACCGGAACAAGTCGTATATTTTGGAATCCGTGCTCTTGATCAAAAAGAGAAAGAGTTTATTAAAAACCATGACATGATGGTGCTTGATCATCATCAGGACATTGAGACGACGATCCAAAAACTTAATAAAAAAGCAAGCATGTTTTCTAAGATCCATATCAGCTTCGATTTGGATAGTTTTGATCCAAAATGGGTTCCGGGAGTTTCCACTCCCGCCAAAGACGGCATCGATCTGCATCAAGCCAAAAGCATGCTGCATGCATTGTTTGAAACTGGCAAAGTCACTTCGATGGACATCGTGGAGTTCAATCCACTGATCGAGACCAGAACGACTGTCAAAGTATTGAAGCAGATCGTCGATATCGTGGAAGGATATCAGCAGTAAGAAAAAGGAAGGAGAATGACGATGAACAAAACAGACAAGATCTTTATCGCGATTTTGATCGTACTTTCGATCGCAATGTATGGCACGATCCGCATGTTGGTCATCGCTTCGACTTCCGATCAAAAGATCGCGATCGTAAGTTATCGCGATAAAGAAGTATTGCGCATCGACATGTCAGTCGATGGAATGTACAAAGTCGATGGTACGTTGGGGGATGTCATCATCGAGGTCAGCGACAACCGAATCCGTGTCAAAGAGGAAACCTCACCGTATCACATCTGTTCGATCCAAGGATGGGTCGAATATGCACGGGTACCGATCGTCTGTCTGCCCAACCATGTCATGATCGTGATCATGGCTCAGACCAATGAAGATGACGAGGACATTACCGTACGATGAATCGTAAAAACAAAATAAGAAAAATGACATTGGTCACCATGTTGTTGGCCATGAGCATCGTCTTTCATATGATCGAACCGGTCATACCCATGCCAATACCGGGTGTCAAGCTGGGACTGGCGAATATTTTCGGGTTGATTGCACTCTTTATGTTTGGCATAAAAGAAATGCTCGGCATCAACTTCATGCGTGTCATCGTGGCTTCATTGCTTAGAGGCATCATCTTTGGGACCGGATTTTGGCTTTCATTATCAGGTGTCTTCTTAAGCAGCATGATCGTGATCATTCTTTACAAGTATTCAAAACTATCGCTTGTCGGACTATCGGTGGCTGCGGCTGCTTTCCATAACGTGGGTCAGATATTGGCGATCATCATTATTTGGGCATCTGTCTTTTTGATCTATTGGCTGCCGCCAATGATCTGGTTGAGCATCCCCACGGGGATCTTGACCGGCACTTTAGCAAAAGAATCCATTCGACGCGTCGACAAGAACAAGATGGATGCCGTATTAGGAGTTATCAAACGACGCGACTGATTGAGAGATCATGAAACAATTCAACTTTATATATCAACACCTTCATCATAATCGGCTGAAACTGCTGATCCTGGTGCTTTCGGGCATCCTGGTCGTATCATTCACACTGTTGACGCCGTTGTTTTTTGCATATTTTGTGGATACCATCATTGGATTGAAAGAGAGCACCAATGTGTTGTTCAACACAATGATCCAGTGGGTCGGAGGCTTGGACAGTGTCCGTGATCATCTTTGGCTTGCCGGTTTGCTGTTGTTGTCCTTTAGTTTGGTTTCGGCTGTGTTTATGATCATTCGCGGATATCTCAACGGAGTGATCAGTGAGAATGTCGTATTGAACATCCGTGAGGAAATGTATGACCATATCTCGAAGTTACCGTATGCCGTGTTTGTCAAACACAAGTCAGGGGATCTGATCCAACGTTGTACCTCTGACATCGATCTGATCCGTCGCTTTTTGGCATCCCAGGTCTCGGAGTTTGTGTATGCTTTTGCGATGGCCAGCATCTCGGCTGCGATCATGTTTTCGATCTATGCTCCTTTGGCATGGAGCTCGATCGTTTCATTGCCGATCATCTTTACTTTCGCATATGTCTTCTTTGTGAAGATGCAAAAAGCTTTCAAAGACTCTGACGAGTCGGAAGCAGAGATGACGACCACCATCCAGGAAAATCTTACAGGGGTTCGAGTGGTTAAGGCATTCAATCGTGAAGCTCATGAAATGGAAAAGTTCACTAAAAAAAGTGCGACTTTCCGTGATTTGACATTTCGTTTGATCCATCTGTTGGCCATGTACTGGTCGATTTCCGATTTTTTATGTTTGCTTCAGATTCTTGCGGTCGTTGTCAGCGGGATCAACTTTGCCTTAAATGGCATGTTGACGGTCGGAGAGTATTTCGTGTTTGTGTCTTATGTCAGTATGGTCTTATGGCCGATCAGAAATGTCGGAAGGA
>CALFEZ010000329.1 GCA_937957895.1 uncultured Erysipelotrichaceae bacterium | reverse complement strand
ACATGGATCGGATTAAAGGAGCAAGCGATGGCAACTCGTAGTGGTTTTTTCAATAGCATCAACGATGATCGAATGTATTCGGCCAATGAGTTTGCGGAATACTTTGCGACCTTTATCGGCAATGGGGTTTTTCCATCTCCTTCTACTTCACTGCAAGTACAACCATCCCAGGGAATGGAAGTGATCATCAAACCCGGGAAAGCATGGATCAATGGATACTACTTTGTAAATGATACCGATCTTGCGATGACCCTCATTGCAGATCCGGTGTTGCCTCGTATCGATCGTTTGGTCTTACGACTACACTTTTCCAATCGTGAGATCACCTTGGAAAAAATGCAGGGAACACCTGCCTCAACTCCTTTGCCTCCATCCATTGTACGAGATGGAGAAATGATCGAACTGTCTCTTGCCACGATCTTTATCGCTGCTGGAGAAACAAGCATTCAAAGCAGCATGATCACCGATACACGATCCAACTCAGAGGAATGTGGGTATGTTTCTTCTACGATCACCAACATCCCAACACTTACTGCCAACCGTGCATTGATTTCCAATGTCAATGGCGAATTGGAAGTGAGTGTGATCAAATCCAGCGAACTCAGTACTCTTAGTGGTATCAACAGCAACATTCAAACCCAACTCAATAGCAAGCAAACCTCTATCACCGGAGCAGCTTCCACTGTTACTTCCACCAATCTCACAGCATCTCGAGCACTCCAATCCGATGGTAATGGCAAGATCACCATCAGTTCGATCACAGCAACTGAGCTGGGGTATCTTTCAGGAGTGACTTCATCACTGCAAACCCAGCTCAATAACAAACAAGCTACCCTGACCGGTGCAGCCACTTCCATTGCCACCACCAATCTGTCCAACAACAGAGCGATCATTTCCGATGCCAACGGAAAAGTAGCAACCAGTGCCATCACCTCGACTGAACTTGGATATGTTTCGGGAGTGTCCTCCGCATTGCAGACTCAACTTAACGGGAAGCTATCCACGACCGGTCAAGCAGCGGATGCACTCAAAATCAGTGGTAAGAAGATCCATGTAGGAACCTCGGCACCATCCAGCCCTGCGGTGGGGGATCTTTGGGTCGATACGAGGTAATAAATGGCTACCAAAACCTTCGGGATCAAACCGACCATCAACACCTCATATTGGGGAAGTGTTCCTTATCATGCCAACATTGCACTACGATCGACGATGCCAGAGAGGGGAAAGATCATTTCACTGGCATTGCGTTTGGCTCGCTATTCTGATTCCGATACTCCGATCGTATGGGGTGCAATATGGAATCGTAGCAGTGGAGAGCTGATCACCCAGTCCACCAATACCCATTCTCCTACCAACACTTACTCCGGAGCATCCAGTCTGCAAACCTACTTATTTAGTTTTGACAACATCTTGAT
>CALFEZ010000328.1 GCA_937957895.1 uncultured Erysipelotrichaceae bacterium | reverse complement strand
TGCTCATCTTTTGGTTGGTTGCCATTGCTCTTTTGTATGTATCGGCATTTCGGAAAGCCGGAACATGCCACGAAATCTTTACCGTAACGGCTTTTGCGGATCACAAGCGGAGATCCACACTGTGGGCAATCTTCTCCCGTATATCGAGGTTCTTCCTTTTTGATGTACTTGCATGTCGGAAAATTGGAACATCCTGTGAATGTTCTTCCCTTTTTGCTTTTTCTTTCAATAAGAGGATGTCCACATTCCGGACAAGTTTCCCCCGTCATGTGTTCTTTATCAAAAGTGGAGTAATCGCACTCGGGATAACCCGAACATCCGATAAACTGCTCGTTATTTTTGTTTTTGCGATAAACAAGTGGTTTGCCACATTTTGGGCAATCCTCGCCTGTGGGTGTGGGAGCAACCTTTTCCATGTTCTCCTGGGCTTCCTGAAGCATTTTTTCAAAAGTTTCATAAAAGGCTTTCAACGTCGCTACAGAATCTTTTTCCCCTTCTGCGATCTCATCGAGCTCAGACTCCATCTTTGCAGTGTAGGAAACGTTGATCAGCTCAGAAAAGTGTTCAGCAAGCTTCTCATCGGTCAAAAAGCCCTGCTCTGTAGGGACGAATACTTTGGTTTTGGATCCTTCTGTGGCTTTGATCAGATCGACATAGTTACGGCTGACGATCGTGTCGATGATGGTCGCATAGGTCGAAGGACGACCGATCCCATTGGATTCCATCTCTTTGATCAAAGAGGCTTCACTATAACGCGATGGACCTTTGGTAAAGTGTTGTTTTCCTTCGATCAAAGATGGCACAAACACATCCTTTTCTTTTAGCTTTGGCAACAGTTTGTCTTTGCTTTGTTCATATGGAGCATATACTTTCAGATAACCGTCAAACGTCATCACACTTCCATTGGTGCTGAAGTTCTGCTCATTGACAGTAAAGATCACTTGGGTCGTATCAAACTTGGCGGGAGCCATCAAAGCAGCCATCGTACGATGATAGATCAAAGAGTAAACTTTGTATTCATCATTGGACAATGATTTTTTGATGATGTCAGGATGCCAACGGCAGTTAGTCATACGGATCGCTTCATGAGCATCCTGTACGTTTTTGTTTGAAGCAGGTTGTTTGTAATATCCAACATACTCTTTGCCATGATCGGTTTGGATCTTCTCTTTGGCGGCAGCTATAAAAGCAGGGCTCAAGCGAATAGAATCAGTACGCATGTAGGTGATCAATCCCTGTAACTCACCGTCGATCTCGATACCTTCATAGAGCTTTTGAGCGATACGCATCGTTTTCTTTGCGGGAAAATTAAACTTGTTGGCCATTTCCTGCTGCAATGTCGAGGTCGTAAAAGGTGATTTGGGATTACGATTGGTTTTCTTTTTTGTCAAAGATGTTACGATCAGATCACCTTGGGATCTGTCGATGATCGCTTGTGCTTCTTTTTGATCCTTGACATGCAGTTCTTTCTTTTTATCATCAATGGCTATGGCATCCAACTCGATATCATCGATGATGCCTTTTGCATGTACGGTCCAGTATTCCTCAGGAGTGAATGCTCTGATCTCTTTTTCGCGATCAACGATCAGTTTCAAAGCAACGGACTGAACCCGTCCGGCACTTTTGCTTTTGATCTTGGATTGAAGCAGTTTTGAAAGTTTGAACCCGATGATACGGTCCAAAATGCGTCGGTTTTCTTGTGACTTGACCAGATCCATGTCGATCGGGTGTGCATTTTCCAATGCGTGCAGTACAGCATCTTTGGTGATCTCGTTGAATGTGATGCGCATTGGATTGTTGACGTCCAATTCCAACACTTCCGCCAAATGCCAGGAAATAGCCTCCCCTTCACGGTCTGGATCGGTTGCCAGATAGACTCTGTCTGCTTTTTTTACTGCAGCTTTCAGTTGCTTCACAACATCCTTCTTATCGGATGAGATGGCATATGTCGGTGTAAATCCATTGTCCACATCCACTCCCAAACCACCTTTTCCTTTGATGGCAAGATCACGGATGTGCCCTTTTGAAGACAACACAGTGAAATCACCACCCATGTACTTTTGGATGGTCTTTGATTTGGATGGGGATTCAACGATAACAAGTTTCTTCATATCTGACACGATGGAATGGTCCACCGACTCCTTTCATGATTACGGATGATTACTTATCTATGATGAATAAATCTTTTGGATTTGTCAATATATGCGCGCCTGAAGCGATCAGTTGATTGCATCCGTATCCAATCTTCTCATTACATCGATATGGAAGTGCAACAATGTCTTTGTTAAGAGACAATGCATGATCCACCGTGATCATAGAGCCGCTTTTGAGTGAAGCCGACATCACGAAGATCGGATCACACAAAGCAGCAATGATGCGATTGCGTGCTATAAAGCGATGAGGAAATGGTATTGCATCAAAAGGATATTCGCTGATGATCAGATGCTTTTTACGCAAGTGTGCATATAAATCCCGATGTTCATACGGATAGACCCGCATTATGCCACATCCTAACACACCGATCGATCGATGTGCAAGTATGGCACGTTCGTGTGCTGCACGGTCGATACCTTTTGCAAGTCCACTGACGATCACTACATCCTTTGGAATCGCATCCACAAGACATTGTGTTTGCATGATGCCGTATGCATTGGGATCACGGCTACCGATGATCGCCATCTTGCGTTGATGCAATAGAGTGATATCTCCATCATAAAACAATACCCAGGGTGGTTGCGGCAGGTCTTTTAGTTCTGTG
>CALFEZ010000327.1 GCA_937957895.1 uncultured Erysipelotrichaceae bacterium | reverse complement strand
CCTGGGCACCGTGACACTCAGTGTGATGTTGATGCTCTTTTTTGGAATCAAGACCTACTTCAACAAAGATGCTCAGATCATCGATGCTCCGTTGTAAGGTGAACCTACACAAACCACCTGTTTCGATGCGAAAGGAATGTTGTGTTATGGGATATAAAGAAAACTGCACGGATGTGCAGTTTTTAATTGGTTGCTTGTTTTTGATTGAGGATGACCGGTATCACGATGGGATTACGATGTGTTCGTTGAAACAAAAACGGTTCCAAACTGGCACGGATCGTATTTTTCAGTTCTCCAAATGTCGTTTTTTGTTGCATCTTCTTTTTCAGTGCGTCATAAACGAGTGTTTCTGCTTCTTTGAGCAAAGGCTGGTTTTCCTTGATAAAGACAAAACCGCGACTGACGATGCTGGGTTTGACCAGGATCTTGTTTTGCTTGGAATCGATCGATACGATCACGGCTACCATGCCGTTATTGGAGAGGATCTTGCGATCTTTGATGACAGCCGTAGACAAACCGGAAGCATCCGAACCATCCACATAGATATCATCTGCCACGACACGGGTGTCTGACAGATAGGCTTCATTGTCTCTTAAAATAATGGTGTCCCCATTGGAACATATAAAGATGTTCTCAGGTGGGACTCCGGTTTCAATGGCACTGTTGGAGTGTTGTTTAAGCATTTTATACTCCCCATGAACAGGCATGAAGTATTTGGGCTTGATCAACTGAAGCATCAGTTTTTGTTCATCAGCAGAAGCATGTCCGGTCGTATGGATCGAGTTGAGCGGTGAGTTGGTCAAAACATTGGCTCCGGCACGTGTCAGTCGATTGACGACTCGATTGACACTGTCGCTGTTACCAGGGATCGGCGAACTGGAAAATACGACGGTATCCCCGGGGATGACTTTGATGTAGCGATGAGTGCCATTGGCGATGCGAGACAATGCTGCCAATGGTTCTCCCTGAGAACCGGTCGAAATGATGCAAAGCCTGTTGGCAGGGATGTGGCTGAGTTGATCGGGATTGATGAAATGACTGTCATCGGTTTCGATATGTCCCAAACGGCGGGCGATCGAAACCACGTTTTCCATCGATCGTCCAAAAATGATCACTTTACGATCGCATGCGATGGCAGCTT
>CALFEZ010000326.1 GCA_937957895.1 uncultured Erysipelotrichaceae bacterium | reverse complement strand
CCGCCAAGCCCCAGCATAATATGGGTTACATCATGTTCGATGGCATGTTGTATGATCTGACCCACACCAAAAGTAGAGGTTTCCATTGGGTTCAATCGCTCAGGAATGAGCATGACTCCGGCAGCAGAGGCCAGTTCGATCATTGCCTCACCATCGATCCTTCCATAGGTTGCTCCTATTGGTTCAAAATATGGATTGTTGACCGGAATGCTGATCAGTGTCGCATCGGTAGCATCCACATACGCTTCCAACGTACCCTCACCGCCATCAGCGATGGCAAAAGTATATATGTCATGGTCAACGAAATACGGCTGGATGCTTTCTTTGATGATGGTATTCACCTGACTGGATGTGAGTGTGCCTTTAAAAGAATCGCACATAATTATGATTTTCATGGTTATCACCTTTTCTCAATTATACATAAAAAAAGGACAATCACAAATGGCATTGTCCTGATTTGGATAAAAAAAGCGGGCAACACCCCCCGGTTGCCCAAATCCATTAAATCATGTTTCCATGCTTTTGATAAGCATTATTTTTCGATAACACGAATAAAGTGTCTTCCAAGGTCTTTCATCAGTGTTGAAATTGCATCACAAGTCCGTTTTTCAGGACACTATGTTTCCCAATCCGACTCGTCCATCTCGATCGACTCCGAAGTATCCAAAGACTCAACATTTTTAAGTTTTCTTTGAATGACACGGGTGCGGGTATTGGCTTGTTCAATGACATTGGTCGCTTCTTGAAGTTTCTTTTTGGTTCTATCCAATATCCCTTTGAACTGATCAAACTCATTTTTGATGGTCCCCAGAAGATGCCAAACCTCACTGCTGCGTTTTTCAATGGCGAGCGTTCGAAATCCCATGTGAAGACTGCTCAAAAATGCAACCAGATTTGAAGGTCCTACGACAGTGATCTTCAAGTCTCGTTGAAGCTGTTCAAACAGTCCATCAATCCGCAATATCTCTGCATAGAGCCCTTCAGTGGGTACAAACATGATCGCAAAATCGGTCGTGATCGGAGGATTGATATACTTCTGATGGATATCCTTGGCACTTTTTCTGACAGCATTCTCAAAAGATTTCACGGCACTATCAATGGCATTGCTTTGGTCATAGGCATCCAACAACCGCTGATAATCCTCCATCGGAAACTTGGAATCGATCGGCAACAACAATGGTTGGTCATCTTGTGATTGACCTGGAAGTTTGATGGCAAACTCCACACGATCTGCTGTTTCATTCACTTGTGCGTTTTCGATGTACTGGGTATTGGACAATACTTGTTCAAGAATGTTCTTGAGTTGGATTTCTCCCAAATTTCCTCTGGTTTTGACATTGGTGAGAACTTTTTTCAAGTCTCCAACTCCGGTAGCCAAAGTCTGCATCTCACCCAACCCCTTTTGAACCATGTCAAGACGTTCACTGATGAGTTTGAATGATTCGTTAAATCGTTTTTCGACAGACTGCTGAAGCTTCTCATCTACTGTCAAACGCATTTGTTCCAAACGCTGGTTGTTGTCAGCTTGGATCTGATACAGTTGTTTCTCCACTTGATTTCGCAGTTGTTCCAGCAGTTGCATCATCATGGAGTTCATGCGATCGAACTTCTCTGATTGCGTTTGGTTCAACTCCTGGATACTGTGCTGAAGAATCATCTGCAAACCACTCAAAGTGTTGGTAAGTTCGATACGATGATTACGAAACATCGTTTCGTGGGAGTTTTCAAGATCCGATATGGATCGTTGAAGATCATCGATCATATCGATTTGTTTGAGAATCTGTTTTTGATCGCTTTGCATCTTCAACATAAAGATGACCAAAGCAAGCAACAAAGCAGTTTGTATGATTAAAAGAATGGTCAAGGTCGTTTCATTCATGATCGTGTCTCCGGTTCATTTGTTTACCTGATGGATGGGGTTTCCACCCAGAAAAGCTTGTATGTTTTTTGTTGCGATATCGATGCATCGAGCACGTGCTTCCAAGGAAGCCCATGCCATATGTCCGGTGATCTTTGTCTTAGGATGCTTGATCAGTGGATCATCGATTTGGGGAGGTTCTTGTTCCATGACATCTGTGGCATACCAAGATATCTTACCAAGATCAAGAGCATCCAACAGAGCTTCTTTGTCTACCAACTGAGCTCTGGCAGTATTGATCAATACTGCCTCTGGTCTCATCGCATCGAAACTATCACGATCGATGATGTGTCTTGTTTGTTCTTTTAAAGGTAGGTGCAACGTGATGAAGTCAGCTACTTTGAAAATCGTATCCAAGGATACTTTCTGGCCAAGAGGATGAACCTCTTCTTTCCCTTTGTCATAAATCAATACTTCCATTTCAAATGCATTTGCTATTTTCGCGACCGACTTTCCGATATTGCCAAAACCAACAATGCCGATCTTCTTTTGATATAGTTCGCTGATGGGTGGTTCATAATACGTAAAATCATCACTGGTAGCCCATTTGTTTTGTTTGATGTGTTGATCATGCAGACCGACTTTTGTAATGATATCCAAGATAAAAGCAAATACATGCTGCGATACTGTCACAGTGCTGTAGTTGGGAACATTGGTCACAACGATGCCATGCTTTTTGGCTGCATCGATGTCGACAACATTGTATCCACTTGCAAGCACACCGATGTATCTGCACTTGGTCAGATGTTTGATCGTATCCCCGTCGATCAGCGTTTTATTTGTCAAAATGATGTGAGCATCCTTGGCTCGATCGATTATGTCCTTCACTTCGGTCTTGGCATATACTGTCAGTTTTCCAGATCGTCTGATGCCATCCCAGGAAAGATCTCCGGGATTCATCGCTCTTCCATCCAAGATCACAATGTTCATCCAATCACTCCTTTTTCTCTTGTATTCATCATATCACAACCATCAAAAGACAAGGTATAAAGTGTGTGATTAAAGATTGTGATTATTTTATCAATATTTACAGACCCTGTGAAATCGTTTACAATGACAATACAAGTTAATAAACCACTTAGAGGCGCCAGAGAGTAGATTTATCTATTTTTTGGTGTTTTTTGATAGAAGGAGGAAAACATATGTATGATATCATCATCATTGGTGCAGGGGTCATCGGTGGTTTGATTGCGCATCGTTTGTCCAAGTACGATCTGAAAGTCGCCGTACTTGACAAAGACAATGACGTTGCCAATGAAACGACCAGTGCCAACAGCGCGATCATCCACTCTGGTCATGACCCTAAACCTGGATCCCTCATGATTAAAATGAATTTGCGGGGGAACGAACTTTATGAAGATCTATGCAAAGAACTGAAAGTTGATTTTGAACGCTGCGGAGCCTTTGTCGTAGCAACCGACGATGAGCAGATCGAAAAGCTTGAAGTACTCTATAAGCAAGCTCTTGAGCGCAATGTGCCCGTCGAAATGCTTGATCGTGAAGAACTTCTTAAACAAGAACCAA
Source organism: uncultured Erysipelotrichaceae bacterium (assembly GCA_937957895.1). GTDB lineage: Bacteria > Bacillota_I > Bacilli_A > Erysipelotrichales > Erysipelotrichaceae > UBA6182. The sequence continues at coordinate 2,557 of CALFEZ010000326.1, read as the reverse complement.
ACTTGAGCGATCACGTCATCAAAGGAATCAGCTTACCATCTACGGGGATCGTGTCTCCTTGGGAAGTTACGATCGCCGCATTGGAAGATGCTGTCAACAACGGACTGGATCTGCATCTAAGCACCAAAGTAGTCGCCATCGAGAAAAAAGAAGGTTATTTCGATGTCACTACCAATCAAGGAGTATTCCAGGCAGGCATCGTCATCAATGCCGCAGGTTTGTATTCCGATGATGTTTATCGCATGGTTTCCACTCAGGCAAGTTATTCGATCACACCTCGTCGTGGAGAATACTTCGTTTTGGATCGTGCCGAGAATCCTGTTGTTGGAAGACCTATTTTCCCTATTCCTACGGAAAAAAGTAAAGGGATCTTAGTATTGCCAACCATCCATAAAAACATCCTTCTTGGTCCAACTTCGGATCCGATCATCGACAAAGAAGGAAAAGACAACACAGCTGAAGCTTTGAATCACGTAAGAGAAGAAGTGTCGAAAACTGTTAAAAACATCCCGATGCATACCGTCATTCGCACATATGTCGGTTTACGTGCTACTCCAAACACCGGAGACTTCATTATTGAAGAAGCCAAAGATGTCCCCGGATTCATCAATCTGATCGGTATCGAATCACCCGGTCTGGCAAGTGCCCCGGCTATCAGTGAGTACGTGGTAGAAAAGCTGATCCAAAACATTCGTCCTATCGAACTTAAGAAAGAACCTCGTGTAGAGCGTCGTGCATGGGTGATTCTGAATCGGATGTCCATCGATGAAAAGCAGGAGTGGTTCAAAAAAGATAAACGCTTTGGACAGATGACCTGTCGCTGTGAACTTGTCAGTGAAGGTGAGATCGTGGACGTCATCCATAGAAATGTCGGAGCCAAAACAGTCAAAGCGGTCAAACGTCGTTTACGTCCCGGAGCTGGACGTTGTCAAGGTGGATTTTGTGAACCTCGCGTTATCAATATCCTTGCAAGAGAGTTGAATATTTCACCAACAGAAGTATTATTGGATGCTGATGAGTCCAAGATCCTTGTTGGAAAGACAAAGGAGTAAGCACATGAAACATTATGATTTAGTGATCATTGGTGGTGGCAGTGCTGGACTTGCAGCTGCTGTCAGCGCATATGAACAAGGAATAGAAGATATCTTGATCCTTGAAAGAGACAAAGAACTGGGTGGTATTTTAAACCAGTGTATTCATAATGGATTTGGATTGTTCACATTTAAAGAAGAGTTGTCCGGACCATCTTATGCAGAGAGATTTATCGATCTTGTGGAACAAAACAGGATCACCTATCGTTTAAACAGCATGGTTATTCATCTCAACAAAGACAAAATCTTAGAATATGTCAGTCCGGAAGAAGGATATGTCCAAGTAAAAGCAGGTTCCATCGTTCTTGCGATGGGATGCCGCGAAAGAACCCGCGGAGCCATTGCAGTACCAGGATATCGTCCAAGCGGTGTCTGGAGTGCTGGAACAGCACAGCGATACTTGAACATGGAAGGCTTCATGGTCGGCAAAAAGATCTTCATTCTTGGAAGTGGTGATATCGGTTTGATCATGGCTCGTCGTCTTACATTAGAAGGCGCGGAAGTTAAAGGTGTTGCTGAGATCATGCCCCACTCCAATGGTTTGCCTCGTAACATCAATCAATGCCTCGTTGATTTTGATATCCCACTGTTTTTAAGTCACACGATCACGCGGATCGAAGGTCTTGATCGCGTAAGCGCAGTGACGATCAATCAGGTGGATGAAAAATTCCAACCGATCCCCGGAACCGAAAAGACATTCGATGTCGATACCGTGTTGTTTTCCATCGGTCTGATCCCGGAAAACGCATTATCCGAAGAAGCAGAGATCGAAATGGATCTTAAGACTCGGGGACCTGCGGTAGATGAATCCTATCAAACCAGTTTGCCTGGTGTGTTTGCATGCGGCAATGTGCTTCACGTCCATGACCTTGTCGATTTTGTCAGTGAAGAAGGCAGAAAAGCCGGAATCGCAGCAGCCAAATACATCAAAGACCAGCTTGTGACAGGACACTCCTTTAAAACCCAGGCAGACAAAGGAATCGGTTACATCGTCCCACAAACCATCCATCCTGTAAATGTGGAGAAAACGATCGAGCTGATGTTCCGCGTAAAAAACACCCACAAAGATGTTTATTTGGTCATCAAAAAGGATGGCAATGAGTTTAGAAGAATGAAAAAGAAACATCTGGCACCTGCTGAAATGGAAAAAGTCGTACTAAGAAAAGCAGACATCGAAGATGTGCAACAATCAGTCAGTTTAGAGATTATGGAGGAGGTTGCATGAAAACGAAAGAAATGACATGTATCGTTTGTCCGGTAAGCTGTCGTTTAGAGATCACTCTGGACGATGATGACAGCATTGTTAGTGTTACCGGCCATACCTGTCCTCGCGGAGACACATATGCCCGCAAGGAGCTTACCAATCCTACACGGATGTTGACAAGCACCGTCAGGATCAACGGTGCGATGTATGACCGATTGCCGGTAATCACTTCTGCAGATATCCCCAAAGGCAGAATGTTTGA
>CALFEZ010000325.1 GCA_937957895.1 uncultured Erysipelotrichaceae bacterium | reverse complement strand
CCGGTGCATTAGGGCATGGTCTTTCAATCTCTGTAGGCATGGCTTTAGGATTGAGGTTGGATGGCAATCCTGCTAAAGTGTTTACGATCATGGGAGATGGTGAGCTTCCGGAAGGTTCCAACTGGGAAGCCATTGCAGCTGCATCTCATCATAAGTTAAGCAATCTGGTAGCTATTGTTGATAGCAACGAACTTCAAATCTCAGGAAAAACCAAGGACATCATGAACATGAATCCCATTGGAACACGTTTCGAAAGCTTTGGCTGGGGAGTCATGCATATCGATGGGAATGACATGGAGCAAATCCTTCAGGCTTTTAGCACGATTCCCCTCAATGACAAAAAACCAACAGCTATCATAGCACACACCATCAAGTCCAAAGGATTGTCATTTGCAGAAGGGGATCCTGCCTATCACTACTGGTCACCGGATTTCAATGAACTACACCAAGCTTTTCATGAAATCGACGGATCGATAGAAGATCTAAAAAGGAGGCTGACCAATGTCTGAAATGTTTGATCCCAGAAAAGAGTTTGGAAGAGTCATCGCAGATCTTGCAGAAAGTGATGAACGCATCGTTGTTTTGTCAGCTGATAGTGGAAAGAGCTCAGGATTTGGTGATTTTGCACAAAACCATCCTGATAGATATTTCGAGTTTGGTATCATGGAACAAGGAGTCGTTGGCATCGCATCCGGTTTGGCAAGTGTTGGGAAAATTCCGGTTTTTTGTGCTATTGCACCATTTGTTACTTCCAGACCGTTTGAGATGCTTCGCAATGATCTTGGTTATATGAAGCAAAATGTGAAGATCGTTGGCAGAAACGGCGGTATCACTTATTCCGATCTGGGATCGACTCATCATTCACTCGAAGACTTTGCCATCACGCGCATGATACCGGGATTTGAAGTATTGGCACCTCAAGATATCTCAGAACTTCGTGGAGCATGCAAGGCTATGATCGATCATCATGGACCGGTGTACATGCGAATCGGAAGCCAGAAGATTCCACAATTATTCCAAGATGAACCTTTTGTTTTTGGTAAAGGAAGATTGATCAAAGAGGGAGATGCAGCCACGGTGATCACCACGGGATACATCTTGGAAGATGTATTGGCGGCTGTAGCATTGTTGGAAAAACAAGGTATCGATGTTGATTTGATCGGTATGCCAACGGTCTCAACGATCGATGTACCTCTGATTTTAAAAAGTATAAGCAAGACTAGGAAGATCATCACCATCGAAGAGCATTATGTTATTGGAGGTTTGGGAAGTGTGGTTGCTGAGATGATACTTGATCATGATCCGGTTTTACTCAAGCGTATTGGACTTCCTCATGAGTATATCAGTTCGGGTCCGTATGATCAGCTAAAATCAAAGCATCGTATGGATCCAAGTGGATTAGCAGAGCAGATGATCCGGTTTATCAACACCATAAAAG
>CALFEZ010000324.1 GCA_937957895.1 uncultured Erysipelotrichaceae bacterium | reverse complement strand
AGTTGCCGGGAAGATATGGTAGATACGATAAGCATTGAGGATGTTGTAGGTGATTGGATCGACTTCGATGATCCGTTCGATGGTATCATCGAACATCTCGATCCGAAGCACGAATGCATCGGTATATCCCAGATTGATGTCGATGACATCGCCCTTGACCCGAAAGGTTCCTTTGACACGATCGACATCGTTACGGGTGTATTGCCGATCGATCAGCATTTTGAGCAGCTGATCACGATCGATCTTCTCATCGACACGCAAAGTAAAAAACATGTCACGATACGACTCCGGATCACTGGCAGCGTAAATGCAAGCAACCGAAGCCACGACGATCGTGTCTCTGCGCGTTAGTACGCTGTTGATCGCGGATAAACGAAGCATATCCAGTTCTTGATTGATCATCGCTGTCTTTTCGATGTAGGTATCGGTGCGTGGCATGTAGGCTTCCGGTTGATAATAGTCAAAGTTGGATACGAAATACTCCACCCGGTTGTTGGGGAAGAGTTGTTTGAATTCGGAATAAAGCTGCCCTGCCAAGGTCTTGTTATGAGCCAGTACCAGCGTCGGACGGTTGACTTTGGCGATGACATGAGCCATGGTAAAAGTCTTTCCGGTACCGGTGGCTCCCAAAAGCACCTGATCTTTTTTGCCTGCGTTTAAACCATCGACGATCTGCTGGATGGCATCCGGTTGATCCCCTTTGGGTTGATATTCGGATATAAGTTCAAATTGGTGTTTACACATTGATCACGCTGATGGCGACCTGCAACTGCAGATCGACTTGCCTGCGATTGGTATACCATTTACGCAATACTTCGGTATGGATCACCTTGTAGGTGTCACTTGTCAATAGACCAGTCACTTCCAGACCTTTGTCTGCTTTAAAAGCATTGAGGGCAGCTACGGTGTTTGCGGACATGTAGCCATCCATTCGGTCGACTTCATAACCGATAAAGTCAAGTGCTTTTTGAATGTATGTCACATAATCCGAGACCTGGTCAAATCCTACTGATTCATCTTCACCCATCATCGCCATTTCATGATAGAAAACAGGATGACGCTTGACTTCGATATCCGGTGTGATGCCGATATCCTGGATCAGATTGCCTTTGGGGGTCAGCCACTGTGCGGAGGTCAGCTTCAAAGCGCTGCCATCACTAAAGGGACGGGTTATCTGGACGGAACCTTTCCCAAAGGTCGTCTCTCCGATCACCGTGATGTTGGCTTGTTCTTTAAGAGCGGCAGTCAGCACTTCAGATGCACTGGCTGTGTTGCCATTGACCAAAACCACGATCTTTTCGAAGTTGGCGTAGAAGTTATCTCTGCTGACAGATCCCATTTCGATCCTGCCATCTTTGTATTTTTGCTGGATCACGACGGTGTCTTTTTCAAGGAAAAAGGATGCGATGTTCAACAGTGAATCCAAATATCCGCCACCGTTGTCTCTAAGATCGATGATCAGTTTATTGACATTGGAAGCTGCCATCTCATCGAGGTATTCTTTGACCTGAAGATGGGTGCTTGATCCGAACTGATAGATCTCCAACAGTCCGATGGTGCCATTGATGATTTCACCATAAGCAGAGTTTTTGACTTCACCGCGTTCGATCTCTTTGACGATGGTCTGATTGCCACGAATGAATTCGATGGTGACGATCGTTCCGATCTCTCCTCTTACGATATCGGCGATCTCACTGGTCGGCATGCCTTCGACGACGATGCCTTCGACTTTGTAGATGATGTCTCCCGGCATCACGC
>CALFEZ010000323.1 GCA_937957895.1 uncultured Erysipelotrichaceae bacterium | reverse complement strand
CCGGACCTCACTTGCATATCGAAGTGATCTACTTGGGCAACAACACCATCAATCACTATGCCCAAAACTGGAATGGAGATCTATCCTTTGGAACCGGATGGTTTGGTACCGGCATGACTACACGCTGTTCGGTCAATGGCAATCGTGCCCCGTGCAGACTCAATCCGCTGGATGTGTTTGGTGTAAGAGTCTTTCAATCATACTGATCAAAAGCCTTCAATAGAAGGCTTTTTTGATATGATATAATGATACTTGGTAAAGGATGTTACCATCGATATCTTCTGAAAGGACATGTCGCATGATTAAAAACAAGTTTATCATTTTGGCAGGAGTAGTCGGAGCGATCGCGGGAACCATCGTTGGCTTATGGTTTGGGATGTTTTTGGGAGGCAACTTCTTTCAAAACGTTTCCTTTATGGGGATGAGCGGATATGAGTTGTTTGGCAACGTCGGCATCATCACCGGAGCCATCCTGGGTTGTTACATCGGCATCCATATCGTCAAAAAACCCAAACAAAACACCTGAATCGCCGACTTCAAATTATTCTCATCAGTGAACAGGATTTTTGAAAAATCATGTTGTTCTCTTGTCTTTTTGTCTGTAAATACCCTACAATAACCATATGCTAAAAACCATCCAAACCAATCGATCGTTACGATTGCAAACCCAAAACGTACTGATTGCCTTGATATTGATTCTCACGGCTCAGTTTTTCATTCCCGAGAATCTCTCTTTTGTGGCGATGATCTTATGGGGGCTTGCCTTTTTGATCGGCGGATATTACAAAGCCGTTGAAGGTTACCACAAAACGATCGCAAGTCGTGCCCTCAATGTTGAGTTTTTGATGATCATCGCTGCGTTGGCTGCATTCATCACTGAAGACTATCATGAAGGAGCCGTCTTGATCTTTATTTTTGCAGTAAGTGGTGTCATGGAAACCTATGCCAATACCAAAAGTGAAAAAGCATTGACCAGTTTGTTGCAACTTAGTCCTCAGACAGCCGTCAAGATCATCGACGAGCAAGAACAAACCGTTTCGATCGACAGTCTGATCATCGAGGATGTGGTCGAACACGCCCGGCCGGAAAGCCTGGCCATCTGG
>CALFEZ010000322.1 GCA_937957895.1 uncultured Erysipelotrichaceae bacterium | reverse complement strand
TCAAATCAGGTTCAGAATCCAACAATCTCGATAGATCCTCTTCAACGATTTTTGATTTCCCGGCAGCTGTTGGAAATGAAACCAGATAGGCAGAGTTACCGGCTTCACGCTCCTTGACCATCAAGTCCAAAGTATTGGCTTGGTGATCATACAATTGTACTTTACGTTCTCCTAACAGGTATCCTTTTTCGATAAATTTGTCTTTGTTGCCAAAGAAGGACTTGATGTCTTCATTGATTTTCTCTTTGTGTCGACAGTCTTGAGAAGACCAACGGAAAACCTGTCCACCCATCTTGACAAAGGCGTTTTGCTTCATTAATTGTCTTTGATATTGTGATTTCCCAATGATCTGTGGGTGGTGATAGTTTATGCCATTCTCTTCAACAGCAATCAATCGATCACGTGTTTCAACCACAAAATCATAAAAGAACTGATTTCCATCTCGATCGATCACTCCATATTCTTTTCGAACAAACTTGAGAGCTTCCATACCATAAACTTCTTGAAAGCGTTCCTCAAAAAAGTGTTCCAATGCAGTGTTATCGACAGCGTAAAGACTCTTATCCATATATGATTTTCTATTGAACTCGATATCTTCTTGATCAAGTTTTCTCAATTGCTCATCAAGATCATCATCGTCCATAAAACGAAAGCATCGTTTGTGGTGGAACATAAAATCATTCTGTTGTTGGGTGTAATACTCATAATTAAAAACAGCATCTCCAAACATTGTATTGATTTCATGATCTATGATGATGATCGTATCCGAGTCCAAACGGTAAACAGATGAAAATGGTCCCGATCGATCGTTATTATAGTAAATATCTTTGACTTTGTTGTTGGGTATCAGTAATTGCATGGTTGTGTTGGGCTTCATTATTCACATCATCAAATAAATGACACGGTCTGAACTCATATTATCACAGCATCATGGCTTAAACAAATCTTTGATGGATAATACAGCTAAATCAAAAACCCTACCACCAACACAGCCACTACGATAAGTGGTGCTGGAATTCTTTTACTTAAAAGCAATCCCACAGTACCCAGGGTGATCAGTACATTATCGATGGAAAACCCACTGCGTTGCATCAGGATGACGGCTGCTATCGTGATCAAACCGCCGGCCACGGCAGTAATGCCTCTGATGGAGATCTGGATGGCTTTGATCTCTTTGAGTTTTTCCCATACCGGATACACAAAGTATATCAACAACACTCCCGGTAAGAAGATCCCAATAGCTGCACTCAGTGCACCAATGATCTGGATGATTGCTCCACTGCTTCGAGCAGCCATGCCTCCGGCATAAGCACTGAAACTAAACATGGGACCCGGTAACCCTTGAACAAGTCCAAACCCGGTCAGAAACTCCTGAGAAGTCATGTATTGTCTGATTTCGACTAGTTCACTGTACATCAAAGGAATGACGACCTGACCACCACCGATGACCAGATAACCAAAACGATAAAAGCTTTCAAAGATGGTGATGATCGGATCATGCCAGATCATAACAGCTAACAAGCTTCCCAAAGCAAAAAAGGCAAACACACCAAGATAGATCCATGGAGGATCGATCTTGACTTTGTTGTAGATGTCTTTTTGATCAGACAGGATGACCGTGATGACACCACCCATGATCAGTACCAAAGGATAGATCCACGGTGCTCGTATAAAGTATGTAATGATTGCTCCCAACACCAACAAGATCAAGGTGAGTGTGTCTTTGACGACTTTTCTTCCAATCCGATATGCCGCCACAACAATAAACCCCACTGCCATGGGTCCGATATAACGCAACCCATCCTGAGACAGTTGCAGGGAATCCAAAAACTGACTCAAAAAAGAGAGCAGAGTCATCACGATGACTACCGGCAGTGCCCACACCATCATGGTCCAAAATGCCAACCACTTACCACCGGTCTTATACCCGATGGCAACCAGTGTCTGGGTGCTGCTTGGACCCGGCAATACACCGGTCAAAGCAATCAGTTCCACCAACTCTTCTTCGGTGAGGTATTTTTTCTTGGTAACCAACTGATCGGTAAAGACTCCATAATGCGCTTCGGGACCACCATAAGCCCCCAA
>CALFEZ010000321.1 GCA_937957895.1 uncultured Erysipelotrichaceae bacterium | reverse complement strand
GATGCGGGCTGGGATGATCTCATGGAAAGTTCCCGATAAGCTTTCGACTCCGTCAATGGTGATGATGTTGGTTCCGGCACCGCGAATCTCGGCTCCCATGCGGTTGAGCATGGTAGCGACATCGATGATCTCCGGTTCCTTGGCAGCATTTTCAATGATGGTTCTGCCTTTGGCGGGCACGGCTGCCATCATGATGTTGATGGTTGCTCCGACGGATGCGATATCCAAAAAAATCTTGGCACCGATCAGTTCATCGGCTTTGATATGATAGCTTCCTTGTGTATACTCAACGGATGCTCCCAAAGCCTCAAATCCTTTCAAGTGCAGATCGATCGGTCTTGGACCAAGATAGCATCCTCCGGGCATTTTCATCTTTACTTCTTTGTATTTTCCAAGCAATGCTCCCATAAAATAGTAGGAAGCACGAAGCTTGGTCACGGCTGGGTGTTCCAAAAACTTGTTTTCCATGTTGGTAGGATCGATAATGATGTGATCAACTGCTTTGTGTGTCACTACCACTCCAAGTTCCTGCAACAACGTCGACAAAGACCCAACATCCGATATATCGGGTACACCGATGATCGTCACAGGTCCATTGCTTGAAAGGATCGCTGCCGGAATCAATGCTACTGTGGCATTTTTGGATCCGCTGATCCTGACAGTTCCGGATAGTTTCTTTTGGCCTTTTATTTTCAGTAATTCCATATGTTTGTCCTCGTTGTTTGTTGCACCTATCATTATAACTGATTTTCAATGATTTTTTAACCATGGAAAAACCCGCTTGCGCGGGTTTGTTCATGCTTGATTGGCACTGCCAAATTCGGTCATTTTTTCTTTGACAGCTTCTACGATCGCATCAAAGCCAGGTTTCAACAATTTTCGAGGATCAAATCCTTTGCCTTGCTGGTCCTTGCCGGCTTCGATGTATTTGCGTGTTGCTTCGGCAAACACGACTTGAAGTTCGGTATTGACATTGATTTTGGATACCCCCAGTTCGATCGATCTTTTTATCATGTCTGTTGGGATACCACTTCCACCATGTAACACAAGTGGCATGTTGCCTGTAAGATCCTGGATTTCCTTGAGCACGTCAAAGTTGAGGCCTTGCCAGTTATCCGGGTATTTGCCATGAATGTTGCCGATTCCGGCAGCTAGCATGTCCACACCTAACTCTGCGATTTGTTTGCATTCCTGCGGATCTGCGATCTCTCCGGCTCCGATGACTCCGTCCTCTTCACCACCGATACCACCGACTTCAGCTTCCACACTCACGCCTTTGGAGTGAGCCAATGCAATGATCTCTTTGGTTTGAGCCAGGTTTTGTTCAAATGGGGCATGGGATCCGTCATACATGACCGAAGTAAATCCTGCTTCGATGCATTTGATCGCATGTTCATAACTGCCGTGATCCAAATGGATCGCCACCGGAACGGTGATGTTGAGTTCTTCGACCAGGCCCTTGACCATTCCAACCACGGTCTTATATCCACCCATGTACTTCCCTGCGCCCTCAGAAACGCCCAAAATGACAGGTGATCTCATTTCTTGTGCAGCCAACAAGATGGCTTTGGTCCATTCGAGGTTGTTGATGTTGAATTGCCCTACGGCATATTGATTGCTGCGAGCTGTTCGCAACATTTCTCCAGCTGATACTAATCCCATATATAAGCCTCCTTTATAGCTTTTATTCTACTTTACTTTTATTGAATTTAAAAGCGGCATCCACAAATCCGAAGAACAGCGGATGAGCACGGTTGGGTCTGGATTTGAACTCCGGATGGAACTGGCATCCGACAAACCATGGATGATCTTTCAACTCCACGATCTCTACGAGCATATCATCCGGGCTTACTCCGGAAAATACCATGCCATTTTCTGAGAAGATCTTGCGATAATCATTGTTGAATTCATATCGATGACGATGACGTTCCAAGATTTCTTTTTGCTGGTACACACTTGATACTTTGGTATCTTGCTTTAAGTGACAAGGCCAATTTCCCAAACGCAGGGTCCCACCCATGTTCTTTTCTCCTGAATGTTTGATCATCAGATCGATGATCTTATGCTCTGTTTTACTGTCCCATTCAGTTGAGTTGGCACCTTCCAATCCACAAACATTTCTAGCAAACTCGATGCTTGCGATCTGCATGCCAAGACAAATGCCAAAATAAGGTATCTTGTTTTCACGGGCATATTTTGCTGCCAGGATCTTGCCTTCGATGCCTCGACCGCCAAACCCTCCAGGAACAAGGATTCCGTCTGCTTTGGATAATCGTTTTTGGTAGTTTTCTGCATTCAAACGTTCTGAGTTGATCCATTGGATATCAACATGAGCATCCAATACATATCCTGCATGTTTCAATGATTCTGCAACGGACAAGTACGCATCATGAAGACGGACATACTTACCTACAAGGGCGATCGTCACTTTGTTAGAGAGTGAATTGGCTCGTTCGATCATGGCTTTCCAGTCACTCATGTCTGCTGTGTCTACATTCAAATTGAGTTTATGGACGACATAATCATCAAATCCTTGTTGTTGAAAGGACAAAGGGATGTCATAGATGTTGTTTGTGTTCTTGGATTCGATGATCGCATGTTCTCTGACATCACAAAAGAGTGCGATCTTACTGCGTATTTCATCGGTTATGGGCTCTTCGCTGCGGGTCACGATGATGTTGGGCTTGATACCCAACGACATCAATTCTTTGTAGCTGTGTTGCGTTGGCTTGGTTTTGAGTTCGTTGCCACCGGGGATCTTGGGGATCAGTGTTGTGTGGATAAACAAAACATCGTCTTTCTCATATTCCGCATGGACTTGTCTTGCTGCCTCCAAAAACGGCAATGATTCGATGTCTCCTACCGTACCGCCGATCTCGGTAATGATCACATCTGCCTGAGATTCTTCCGCTGCTGCATAGATCTTGGACTTGATCTCATCGGTGATATGCGGGATCACTTGAACGGTAGCTCCCAGATAGTCACCGCGACGTTCTTTATTGATGACGGTGCTGTAGATCCTGCCAGCCGTGATACTGGCATTTTGAGTAAGTTCTTCATCGATGAATCGCTCGTAATGACCCAGATCAAGATCGGTCTCAGCTCCGTCTTTTGTCACAAAGACTTCTCCATGCTGATACGGTGACATCGTTCCGGGATCCACGTTGATATATGGATCAAACTTCTGCATGAACACTTTTAGGCCTCTGTTTTTCAGCAATCGACCCAACGATGTGGCAATGATGCCTTTTCCGATGCCACTGACGACACCACCGGTCACGAATATGAATTTTGCCATAACCTCTCCTTTAAAAAATAAAAAAGCGCACCCATACAGGAGGCGCTTTGCCCTTTATAATTTTAGCAGATACCTACTGCTACTTCAACCTCAACCGAACGATTCGTCTTCGGAATCTTTATCGAAATCTTCATCCTCTTCGTAATGTAGACCAAGGTCTTCATCGCTGTCATCATCGTCGATTACGATCTTGCTGGTATCAAATCGTGTATCATCAAAACGATACTTCTTTTTTAGGTCCCAACGATTGTCTGATAGTGGTAAAAAACGCGCATCCAGCATCATGGCTGAGTAAAACTGAGCGATCTTTCTATCTGCCAACTCCTGGGTGAAACCCAGCTTGGTGCATACTTCAGCCCATAACGTCGTAAATGGCACTTGGTTATTGTCTTTTAGAAATTCAAAGGCGATGTCTGTCATCGATTTATTGCTCATGTTTTTCTCCTTTACATTTTTTCTGGGGCATGTACACCAATCAGATCCAGTGCATTTGCCAATGTGATCTTCACTGCCATGACCAGCGCCAAACGCTGTGATGACAGATCTGGATTGTTTTTGTCCAGCACATAGCAATCGTTGTAGAAACTATGGAACAATTGCGCCACTTTTTGGATGTAGTTGGTGATTTTGTGTGGTTGTCTGGTCAATGCCGCATCAGCGACGACCGATGGAAACTCATTAAGATGTTTCATGAGTTCGGTTTCCTTGGGGTGATTGAGCATTCCAAGTTCAGTAGCGATCGGTAAGTCTTCCTTGGCTGCCAGGATAGAACATACTCTGGCATGAGCATACTGAGCATAATAGACAGGGTTCTCGTTGGACTGCTTGGAAGCCATGTCAAGATCAAGATCCATGTGGGTGTCGGCAGCTTTGCTTACGAAATAGTAGCGGATAGCATCTTTCCCTGCAATCTCGATCAAATCTTTCAATGCTACTGCTTTTCCGGAACGCTTGGAAAGTTTGAACTCCTGGCCGTCTTTGATCATGCGAGCCATTTGAATGATATCGATATCCAAATGGGCGTTGACCTGAAGTGCTTCAACAGCGGAAGTCAATCTTGTGATGTATCCGTGATGATCCGCTCCCAGAAAGTCGATCATCCAATAAAATCCACGATGGATCTTGTCAAGATGATATGCAATATCCGGCAAAAGATACGTATATGAACCATCACTTTTAATCAGTACTCTGTCTTTATCGTCCCCATAAAGGGTGGTTTTAAGCCATGATGCGCCATCGCTTTCATAGATCATGTTCAACTCACGCAATCGAGCCAGTACCTGTTCTACCAACCCGCGATCGCGGATGCTCTGTTCGCTGGAATATACATCAAATTCCACATTGAACAAACGCAGGTCTTCCTGGATTTTTTCCAGCTCTGCCTTAAGACCAAAAGTTTTGAACAATTCGATATTTTGACTTGGGTCATCCAACAACAACGTCTTTCCGTACTGCTCTTTCATTTGACCTGCGATCTCGATCAGATCCTGTCCATGATATCCGTCTTGAGGGATATCCATCGCAATGCCAAATGATTGATAGTATCTTGCCTGCAGCGACAAAGCCATGTTGTCGATCTGATTTCCGGCATCGTTGACATAGTATTCCCTGGTTACGTCGTATCCGGCAAAATCCATGATACGGGCTACACTATCACCGATGGCTGCCCCCCGGGCATGACCAGGATGAAGGTCTCCCGTAGGATTGGCGGAGACATATTCTAGGTTGACCTTCTTTTGGTCACCAGCCAAAGAGCGTCCGTAGTTTTCTTTGGATTGCAGGATGAACAGGATGCTTTGGGCCAGTTGTTCTTGTTTGATGAAAATATTGATGAATCCCGGTCCTGCCATGGAAGCTGTTTCGATGCTTCCCTGCTCAAGATCCAAGTGATCGATGATCGTTTGTGCGATGGTTTTGGGATTGCTTTTAAGCGGCTTTGCCAATCGCATGGCCACATTGGTGGCGTAGTCTCCAAATGCTGTGTCTTTGGGGATCTCGATCACGACAAAATCAGGGTCGATCTCAATGTCAAATGCTCGATGCACGGCATCGATCATCGCTTGTTTCAGTTTTGTTTCTATGGCATTCTTCATTTCACGATATCTCCCAGGTCATCGAGATGGTATC
>CALFEZ010000320.1 GCA_937957895.1 uncultured Erysipelotrichaceae bacterium | reverse complement strand
ACTCCGTTTCAAGTTTCGAAGCTGATGCCATGGTTTCTGAAAGACCGGTAGCTGTCTCGATCGTGGCTACCAACCCTCAACTGGTGATCGTTTCATTTGAAGAAGGCATGGGATTTGAAACCGATGCCGAAGACACGACTGTTTCGGTTGCCGTTCGTCAAAGCGACACGGAACTATTGGCATCCATCAATGCAATCTTGGCAGGTATTTCCACAGAGACCCGCAATCGCTGGATGGAAGAAGCATTGGCTCGTCAGCCTGAAGCAAACTGATGCCCCAATTATTAAGCAGCATACCCACCGATCTTATCGGTGGGTCCTTCTATATTTATCAACGTTATGCTCCCCTGTTTTGGTTTGGTGTCAGAAACACCCTGTTGATCTCGCTAACAGGAACGATCGTGGGTTTGATCATTGGTTTGTTGTTTGCAACACTCAAGAACTTACGTATTTTAGATACAGACAATCTTCTGACAAAAACGATCAAAAAAATAGCTCATCTCATTGCAAATATGTATATCGAAGTCTTCCGAGGCACACCGATGATCGTGCAAGCAGTATTTCTTTATCATGGTTTGCGACCATTTTTGCAATGGACTCCGATCAACGCCGGGATCATCATCGTCTCGATCAATACCGGAGCTTACATGGCTGAGATCATTCGTGCAGGTATCCAATCACTCGATGACGGTCAATACGAAGCAGCCCGATCGATAGGAATGAACCATAGTATCGCAATGATCACGATCATCTTACCTCAAGCCATCAAAAACGCTTTTCCTGCCATAGGCAATGAGTTTGTCGTCAATATCAAAGATACTAGTGTGCTTAATGTCATAGGTGTTACAGAATTGTTTTTTCAATCAAATGCGGTTGCCGGTATCGTGTTTCGATTTAGAGACACCTTTTTGGTTACCGCCGTCATCTATTTATTCTTGACACTGACAGTGACCAACATTCTGAAAATCATCGAAAAACGCATGGATAGCCCTGCCGGTTTGATTGGAGCATCCAGCAGCTTTTCCGGAGCTTTCAAAATATTCAAGAAAGGCAGTACCGCAACATGATCACCATCGAACATCTAAATAAGTCTTTTGGCGATCAGCTTGTTCTTTCTGATATCAATCTTACTGTCTCTGAAAAAGAAGTCGTTTGTCTGATCGGTGCCAGTGGCAGTGGCAAAAGTACGCTTCTTCGTTGTGTGAACATGCTTGAGACTCCAAATAAAGGAACGATCACAGTTGATGGTGATGTGATCACTGACCACCATTTTGACATCAACAAATATCGTGCCAAAGTCGGAATGATCTTCCAATCGTTCAATCTATTCAACCATCTCAATGTCATCAACAACTGCATGATCGGTCAGACCAAAGTACTCAAACGCTCCAAAGAAGAAGCAAGAAAAATCGCCATGGACAATCTGCAAAAAGTAGGAATGGATTCCTTTGCCCAGCAATCCGTCAAAAAACTTTCAGGTGGCCAAAAGCAACGAGTTGCGATCGCACGAGCGCTATGCATGAATCCGAAAGTTCTGTTGCTTGATGAACCAACAAGTGCACTAGATCCAGAAATGGTCGGAGAAGTACTTGATGTCATCAAACAATTGGCACAAGAAGGCTTGACTATGTTG
>CALFEZ010000319.1 GCA_937957895.1 uncultured Erysipelotrichaceae bacterium | reverse complement strand
ATGAACAACTCATGAAAATCGTGATCGCTTTAGGCGGGAATGCCCTGGGAAACAATCCTCAGGAACAGTTACAGCTTGTCAAGGAAACAGCAAAACCACTGGTGGATCTGATAGAAGAAGGTCATCAGTTGGTGATTGCCCATGGAAACGGGCCACAAGTCGGTATGATCAATCAAGCATTTGATGTGGCTTATCATGCAAAAAGTACTCCGGAGATGCCATTTGCGGAGTGTGGAGCCATGTCTCAAGGGTATATCGGATATCATCTGCAAAATGCCATCCGTGACGAACTGACCATGCGGAACATCCAAAAAGAGGTTGCTACGGTAGTGACTCAAGTGGTCGTGGATGAACACGATCCCGCTTTTGAACATCCAACCAAACCCATCGGCTTTTTCTATTCACAAGAAGAAGCAGAAACACTGCACAAAACCAAAGGATACACGATGGTCGAAGATGCCGGACGTGGGTATCGTCGTGTCATCGCCAGTCCCAAACCTGTCGATGTCGTGGAAAAAGAGGTCGTAAAAACGCTCATCAACAATGGTGTGATCGTGATCACCGTTGGCGGCGGAGGTATTCCGGTCATCAGAAAAAATGGTCAGCTCGTTGGTGTTGATGCAGTCATCGACAAGGATTTTGCTTCTGCCAAGATCGCCCAGTTGGTCGATGCAGATTATCTGTTTATTTTGACAGCTGTCGATCGGGTCATGATTAACTACAATCAACCTGATCAACAAGCACTTGAATCCATCAATGTCAAAGAAGCAAGAGAGTATATCCAGCAAGGGCACTTTGCTCCTGGAAGTATGTTGCCCAAAGTGGAAGCTGCCATTGCTTTTGTTGAAAACGATGATACCAAAACAAGTGTTATCGCTGCACTTGAAAAAACAAAAGCAGCACTTTCCAACCAATCCGGAACAAAAATCGTCAACAAGTAAAAAAAATCTATTACTTCTTAGGTAAAAAGAGGCAGGACATTCGTCCTGCTTCTTTGCTGTTTACAGGAGTTTAAGACTGTTGGTCGTAGATATCCAATGCCGCCTTAACAGCTACACCCACATGGATGTTCGCATTCTGACGAGCCAGTATGACCTCCAAAGCTCCTAA
>CALFEZ010000318.1 GCA_937957895.1 uncultured Erysipelotrichaceae bacterium | reverse complement strand
GCGTTGAAGTGGACAACCAATTGAAATTCGCATGCGTCGACGGACCTGAATTTGATGGCTTGAAAGTTGAATGGGGTAAACTGATCAAACGAAACAAAACGTATGAGGACCATCCATGCGTGTTGGAGAAACACTATGAAGAAAAGAGTTGAGATGCCAACATGCGATCCAAACACAAGGATCAGCAAATACCATGAGGTCAATTTAGGGTATGATAAAGAGCAGATGATGCTTGAGGCAAGCCGATGTCTTCAATGCAAACATCAGCCATGCGTACAAGGATGTCCTGTTGGCATCGACATCCCCGGATTTATCAATCACATGAAAGAAGACAACATCGATCTCGCACTAAAAACCATTTTAAAGGATAATCCACTGCCGGCAGTATGTGGCAGAGTTTGTCCTCAGGAGACTCAGTGTGAGATAAAGTGTGTGTTTGCTAAAAGTGGTGAACCGATCGCGATCGGATATTTGGAACGGTATGTGGGAGATCATGGGCATGTGGATGTGACACCCATCGAGAAGACCCAAAAAAAGATGGCGATCGCCGGTGGTGGACCAGCGGGTCTTTCCTGTGCACTGACGTTGGCACAACATGGTTTCGATGTCACTATTTTTGACACATGGGACAAATTAGGGGGTGTCTTGTATTATGGAATCCCTGCATTTCGACTACCAAACCAGGTGGTGGAAAAAGAAGTGCAGCGATTGTTGAAGCTTGGTGTCACATTTGAAAAAAACATCATTGTCGGAGTCTCTGTAAGTTTTGATGATCTCTTCGAACAAGGATTCGAAGCCATCTTTTTGGCTACCGGTGCAGGGCTTCCAAGCATGATCAACATCGAAAATCTCGATGCCATCGGGGTGTTCTCAGCAAACGAATACCTTACACGCTTGAATGTCTTCCATGCTGATCAAAAAGATCATGTCACACCGCTTTATCAAGGCAAAAAGGTCATCGTGATAGGTGGTGGCAACGTTGCCATCGATGCCGCTCGAAGTGCCATACGTCAAAAAGCAGATGTTACGATTGCCTATCGACGTACTAAACAAGACATGCCAGCCCGAATCGAAGAGATCCATCATGCGATAGAGGAGGGTGTCAAAGTGATCCCGTTGCTCAATCCTTTGAAAATCACGACCAATGAAGAAGGATATGTCACGGGGATCGAGTTTTCAGTTAACAAGACTGATGGAGTAGATGATCGTGGTCGTTCGATCATCATTAACGATACAACGAAAGAACATGTGTTTTTGGAAGCTGATATGATCATCATTGCGGTCGGAACACAACCAAATAAACTGCTTCAGCAACTAAAGGGAAGACTGGATCTGGACCGCTATGGATGTATCGTTGTTGATGATACGATGCAGACAAGCATAGAACATGTGTATGCCGGCGGTGATGCAGTCTTAGGTGCAGCCACCGTCATCCTAGCTTTAGGTCAGGGAAAAGAAGCAGCATGTCACATGATCGAAAAATACACGACGTGATGTGTTTGATTTAGAAGAGGAAGGTATTTGTGAGTCGTTTTGATTTAGAGAAATTCATAAGTGAATGTAAGATCCATCCATCATTTTTGGATGAGCTACGCACCATGACGATCGTTCGTGTTGAAATCAACAAAAACGAAAAGTTCATGGTTTTTACCATTGATAACAAACAGCCGATGACTCATCTCCTGTTTTTGGAGTTGAAGGCAAAATTGCATGACTATTTTCGTCTTGAAATACAACTAATCATGATGCATCAGCACCCCATGACAGATTTCAAGGAATGTAGTCTATGGATGGCTTATTTTTTTGAGGTTGCATCATTGCATGGCATCGATCCTTTTTATCAAATACATAACGGGGTGATCGTGGCGATTGTCAATGATCTGAAGCAGCAGCAACTAGTGAGTACCAACAAAGATACATTGATCAAGTTGTTGCAACAACATGGCTTTTCGATGCAGTTGGACATCCAAATAGCCAAACAACAGACGGATCTAAAGGAAGTGCAGTATCAAAAAACACAGTCTCAGATCGAGAAAACAGATCGATATCCTCGTCGAAAGAAACAACCGATCGTTACGGTTCTGATAAGTGAACTGGAAGAATCAATGAGCAATGTTGCGATCAGTGGTTTTGTTTTCAACATCGAAGATCGTCCTATCAACGGTAACGATCAGATCATCCAAACATTTGTCTTATCTGATGAAAATGACGCCATCACAGTCAAACGTTTTGTCAAAGGAGCCAAACAGATCGAACAAGCCAGAGAGTTACCGCAGGCAGCTTATGTGACATGTGTTGGTAATGTGCAGTTTGATAAGTTTAAAAGAGAGATCGGATTTGTTGCAAACCAAGTTATTGTGGAAGCCAAGCATAGTTTTCGCAAAGACGAAGCACCGTATCGTCGTATCGAGTTTCATACTCATACCAAAATGAGTGAGATGGATGGAGTCAGTGATGTCAGTACTCTTATCGAACAAGCATTTGCTTTTCGACATCGTGGCATCGCCATCACCGATCATCTGAATGTCCAGGTTTTTCCAAAAGCAGAAGCTGCCGTAAGCAGACTCAAAAAGAAATATCAGAATGATGATTTCAAGTTGGTGTATGGAGTTGAAATGAACATGGTCGAAGACAAGCCACAGATCGTCAACCATCCTGACCAGACATCGATCAAAGAGGCAACCTATGTCATCTTTGATTTGGAAACTACGGGACTTTCAGCGCAGTATGACCATGTCATTGAGTTTGGAGCGATCAAGATCCGGCAACATGAGGTGATCGATGAGTTCTTTACTTTCATAAAACCACCTGTTTTAATCCCTGCTTATATTTCTCAAAAGACCAACATTTATGATGAAGATGTCAAAGCAGCCCCAAAGATCGAAGAAATCTTCGGTCAAATCGAGGCGTTTTTCAAAGGCTGTGTTTTGGTTGCACACAATGCCAAGTTCGATGTAAGCTTTCTCAATGAGTTGGCTGTGAAACTTGGAAAAGAGTCTTTTGAAAACACCATCATCGATACCCTTGAACTATCCAGAGTATTGTTGATCGACCGCAAATCATTCAAACTGGGACGTGTGGCACGTGCATTTGCCATCGCTTATGATGAAGATGTTGCCCATAGAGCTGATTATGATGTAAAAGTCACACATCAAGTGTTTATGCAACTACTGGAGCTTGCTATCGGACAAGGATGTGATACGATTGCTGATCTTTACAAATTGGATCATCCTGAAAGCTTCAAAAACATGATGAAGAGTCACGTACAGGTTATTGCCAAAAATCAACAAGGACTTGTCGATCTTTTCAGACTCGTCAGTATCTCCCACATCGACACGCTCGCGTTTTATAAAAAGGCCAACAACAAAAAAGAAGAAGATGAGTTTATTGCAGAACCTCGTATTCGAAGGGGAGAACTGCAAAAATACCGTGAACATCTACTGATAGGAGCAGGATGTTTCAATAGTGAGATTTTCGAGATTGCAGCCAATCGCACACAGAACGAACTCGATCAGGCAATCTTGTTTTATGATTATGTTGAGATCCAGCCTTTGGGACATTATCAGCCTTTGATCGATCAGCATGTGATCCCGGATCAACAAAGACTGACAGACATTCTTACATCGATCATTCGTGCGGCAAAACATCATGACATCATGGTCATTGCCAGTGGTGATGTGCATTATGTTCACGAAAAAGACAAAATATTCCGTGATATCATGATTGCCGCTCAAGGGATAGGTGGTGTCCGCCATCCACTATATCTGTATGATCAGCAAAAACGGATCACCAGCACATCGCCAGAACAACACTATCTCAACACTCAAGAAATGCTTCAGGAATTTT
>CALFEZ010000317.1 GCA_937957895.1 uncultured Erysipelotrichaceae bacterium | reverse complement strand
CCAATAATGTTTTCCGCGATCGGCGATAAACACCGGAAACGGGATGACATCCAACTCCTGCATCGTGGGAGGTCTGCCTTCTTTGATCTTGGACTCATCGAAGCGTTTGCCAAAGACCCATTGATCATGGGTATGATCCTTGCAAGAAGTAAGCAGGAGGTTTATCAAAGTCGGGATGTCATTGACATCGTAAAGATCGACCCCCAAGGCATTCATGCCGGTTGTCAAGGCATGAACGTGCAAATCATAAAAGGCAGGCAAGATCGTTTGACCTTCTGCTGATAAGATCGGTACTTGAAGCTGATTGGCTTTTTGGATGATGGATCGGTTGTCGCCCAAAGCATGGATCACTCCATCGACGATCAACATGGCTTGTTCTCTGATTTGATCGACCATCGGGATGATGTTGGCATCGATGATGGCCAAAGATCCGTTGTGTTTCATGATATGTCCTCGTGATACTGTATATGTTCATGCTATCACATCCCAAAGAAAATAAACATAAAAGTTTGATAAGGACGATGCATTCTTGATGGATGTTGATATAATAAAAGCACAGGTAGTTTCACATCCCATAGGAGGATCATCATGTCTAAGTATGTACTTGGTATCGATCAGGGTACCACAGGAACAAAAGTCATTGCATTTGATGAGAAGGCAAACATCATTTCGTCTGCCTACAGTGAGTTCACACAGTATTTCCCCAAACCCGGATGGGTGGAACACGATGCTCAGGAGATCTACGATGTGACTATGAAAGTCGTCAAAGAGTGCCTGGATCAAAAAAACATCGCACCAAATGACATCGCTGCGATCGGCATCACCAACCAACGGGAAACCACCGTTTTCTGGGACAAAGTCACCGGAAAACCACTCTGTCCTTCGATCGTCTGGCAAGACACCAGGACTGCCGAGCGTTGCGATGAGCTGATCGCCAAAGATGGTGAAGGCATCGTCGAACGCACCGGAATGATCATCGTCACCAACTGTGCAGCCCCCAAGATCGAATGGGTCATCCAAAACATCCCGGAAGTAGCCAAAGGGATCGAAGAAGACCGTGTCCTTTTTGGGACAGTAGATTCATGGCTGGTATGGAAACTGTCCGGTGGGGCAGTCCATGTCACCGATTACTCCAACTCGGCATGTACCTTGCTTTATAATGTGCATACCAAAGATTATGACGAGGGCATCCTCAAAGAACTGGGTATCCCACGAAAGATCCTTCCAGAACTAAGAAGATCATCGGAGGTATATGCCCATACCGATCCCAAGGAATTCTTTGGAGCTACGATCCCGATCGCTTCGGTGTCCGGAGATCAGAATGCCGCTACGTTTGGTCAAGCTTGTGTCAAACCGGGTATGATCAAAAACACCTACGGTACCGGATCGTTTATGGTCATGAACGTTGGGGAAACCTATGTCGGGGCCAAAGGAGGCTGTTTCTCCGTATGTCTGACCGATCCGACCGAAGAACTGCGTTATGGATTAGAAGGCATGGCCAACGTATCAGGAGCTGCCATCCAATGGTTGCGTGATGGACTAGGCGTCATCAAAGAAGCATCCGAATGTGAAGCACTTGCCAACACGGTCGAAGACAATGGCGGAGTGTATCTCGTCCCTGCATTCAATGGGTTGGGAGCACCGTACAATGATCCATATGCAACAGGAACCATCATCGGTGTCACACGCGGGATCACCAAAGCACACATCGCTCGGGCAGCCCTTGAGTGCATGGCATTTCAGGTTGCTGAACAGTTTTCCATCATGTCAGAAGTATCCAAGATCCCCATCATCGCCCTAAGAGCCGACGGTGGCGGAGCTAAAAGTGACTTCTTGCTGCAATTTCAGGCAGACATCCTGGGAGTTCCGGTAGAACGACCTAAGATCACCGAAACGACCAGTCTGGGAGCAGCTTATCTGGCTGGTTTGGCAGTAGGGTATTTCAAATCGATGGATGAAGTCAGTGAAAACTGGCAAGTGGAAAAACGTTTTGAACCACAGATCACTGAAGCAAAACGTAAAGAATTGCTTGCTGGTTGGAAACGTGCCGTCGAACGTGCTTCGAAGTGGCACACTAAGGCATAAAGATTGAAAAGTCTGAACATGGGTTCAGACTTTTTTTGTGTTGTTCGCTTGTTTGTGGGCACTTGTCAAGGTAGGCCATCATGATGATGATCCTGGTTTAGATCGCCAGTTCGATGCATTTCTCCAACGTGATTTCCTGGAAGGCTTCGATCAGTTTGTCGACTTCTTCTTTGGTGTTGTAAAAATAGAAGCTGACACGAACGGTGTTGGGAACACCGATCAGATTGACCAACAACTTCGCACAGTGATCTCCGGCACGGATGGCGATGTTTTTCGAGTTGAGATACACACTGACATCCTGAGGGAAGATACCATCGACATTGAGGGCGATGATACCGCTGGTGGCATCATGATTGTATACTTTGAAGTTATCGAGTTTGTTTAGGGCTGCCATCAAATACGATCGCAGTTCTCTTTCGTGTTCCATGATGTTTTCCATCCCGATCGCACTAAGATAATCGATGGCTGCCCCAAGTCCCATGACACCGCCGATCGGTGGGGTACCAGCTTCAAACTTGACGGGAGTACGCTTGAGCATGAGATTGCCATGGATATCAAAACGAGCATTGCTGCCGCCTCCTACCATCAAAGGATCAAGCTGATCCAACAGTTCAAATTTGCCATAGAGCACACCGACTCCGGTAGGGCCACACATCTTATGGCTGGAAAAAGACAGGAAGTCCACGTCCAGATCTTTGACATCGGTCTTAAGATGAGGAACCGACTGAGCTCCATCGACTGCAATGATCGCTCCGTATTGATGGGCGATGGCAGCGATTTCTTTGATCGGAACGATGTGTCCCATCACGTTGGTGATGTGGGCGATCGATACGACCTTGACGTTGGGATGCATCGCCTTTTTGAAGTTTTCGATCGTCAGTTTTCCACTTTCGGTCAAAGGAATGTATTTCAGCTTGATGCCGATCTCTTTGACAAGTAAAAACCAGGGAAGCAAGTTAGAGGCGTGTTCCGCTACCGATACCAATACCACATCATCTTTTTTTAGAAACTTGCGTCCATATCCAAAGTTGACCATGTTGAGGGATTGAGTGGCACTGGAGGTAAACACGATCTCATTGGGGTCAGCATTGATAAAACGAGCTACTTTTTTTCTGACACCCTCAAAAGCATCACTCACGCGGATGGAAAGATCGTAATCACCGCGATGGATGTTGGAGCTTTCCAAGGAATTATATCTATTGACGGCATCGATCACGCTTTGTGGTTTGAGAGTCGTTGCCGCGTTGTCGAAATATATCAGACCGTCCTTCTGATTGAGGATCGGAAAATCATTGCGAATGTCATTGTGGTTCATAAAACCTCCATGTTTCATCCATCGTGATTTTTTGAAGGTGTTGGCTCAAGACTAACCAAACCACCACCTTTTTTTGTGGTCAAAAACCATCGATGGATATCGATCACCTTTATTTTACCGTTATCTACCAATTCAATCAAATGATTCGTTCTCTCTTGGCTATATGAAACAATGATGGTCCAGTGCCAGCTTTCCAAAGCGACTTGATCTCCATGATCAAGATTGAGAAAAGCGATGGGCATATCCTTGCTCAAGGCAGTCTCGATAAAGCTTACTATAGGATCAAAATCAAGGTGGTTTTTACTCTTTGCGGGAATGTCGAGGATGTTCGTGTTGACCTTAAGATCGATGCTATCAAAAAAAACACTAAGTGATTTTGCGAAGTATGTCGTGGTGGAGACTCCACCCCAAGTAGGGGTGACATAGCTCCACAATCGCTGCATCAGAGTGATAGCATCTTCTTTGGTGTGGACATCCATAAATCTTGGGATTTGATTTTGTGCCATCATCAGCATGATCATCGTCGATGCGATCGTGGGGGCACAACCAGAAAGCTGTTGCCATTTTCTGGGATACCACTGTTGGTTGCAACCATATGAAAAGCCACGATGATCCGGTAGATCGATTATCAGATGTTCGATATGTTCCAGTTTCATGATTGTAATGTCACCTCTATGTTCATATGCATCAGTCAGTCAAAAGCAAAGCTAAACAGTAACCAGCCAAGTCACGGAAGACCAAATATGCAACGTTGATGAGAATCTTTTGTTTGTTATGGCAAGGAAAGATGATTCGATGCTGTGTTCGTTGATCGCAGCAAACACAGGTCTTTTGGATCGACAAACCCCAAAGATGACAAAACAAACGTGATTTCCGGTGTATACACAAGTCTGACTCTTTTTGATGCAACTTAGTATCCGATCAGGCTTCTTTGTCAATCACGTTGTCTGATCATCAGCAGTTGGATGCCAAGGCATCCTCTAAAACGAGTTTTCCGTCTTTTTCATCAATGACGACTTCTTTGGTTCTTTCGATGGCTTCTGGTGAAAAAACAACAGAGACACCATTGACATTCGTCACTTCTTCACTGCCTTGCAAAGTTCCCATGGTCAAAAAGACCGAAGGGCCGCAGCATCCTTGCATGATGTTGACCAGCAAAGTGTCGCAGTTGTTTTCTTCCAAGATTTTTTCGATGATTGGTTTGGCTTTGTTTGTGATTTTCATGGGTTCTCCTTTATGCTGTCCAACTTCTCAGCGTTTCATTTGTGATGGTTTTGTGGCAATATCCGACGATGGCATATTTTCCGTTTGTATGTTGTTTTACTTTTTCTATCCAATATAACTCGTTGTGTGCCATAGCCAGCAAAAGTTTGTTCGAAGACTTTGTTTGTATGATGGCATGATTGATGATCCACCATTTCACGGCAATGTTTGCACGATGCAGATCTTCTTCCAATCGCTGTGCTTCAAATACGGGAGTTGTTTGTGCTTGTGAGACGATAATGACTTCAGTCAGCGATTCATCACGAAGCTTTGGCAACAGATTTTTTACACAATCAGGGATTTCACCTTGATTTCTTTGGATTTCTTTGTGGTAGTTCATGGTCGAGTCTAATAATAACAATGTGTGTCCGGTAGGAGCTGTATCGATCACGACCACTTGATCTTGCGATGTTTCGACGATTCTGGCAAATGCTCTGAACACTGCGATCTCTTCCGTGCATGGAGATCGAAGATCTTCTTCGATATAAGCAATTTGATCATCATCCATAGTGGTTCTGGCTTTTGTCAGTATTTCGTCCTGATAGACTTTGAGTTCATGCTTCTGATCAATATAGCTTACTTTCAAAGAGTCAATTCCATGGATGAAGTTACTTGAAATACCTGCTGGATCGGTCGAAGCCAGATGCACGTTTCGTCCACGGTCTGCCAATCTCAATGCGATGGCGGATGCAATGGAAGATTTACCAACTCCACCTTTACCCATGACAAAGATGATCCTTTTGTTGGAATCGATCAAGTCATCGACCACATGTCTCAGTGAAGGAGCATCATAAATATGCATCGTTGGATCAACATCGTTGATATCGTCTTCTTTTAGGAAGTTTCTGACATGAGTGATACCGGTGATGTTATATGAACGCAATGGAATGGAATAGGTTGAGATCTTTCTTAAATGATCCGGTATGTTGTTAAGTTCAACTTGTTGCTTGTCATATAGATGTCTCGATATGTTGTCGTCATATTCCGTCAAGATGCCATTGATCACCAGTATCTGATTGTGGATCCCGATATCCAACAACTCCAAAGAAGCTCGGTTTGCCTCGATCAAGGTCGACATCTCTGGTCTTGCCACCAAAATCATGGTCGTCTTAGTTGGATCTGAAAGGTTTTTGACTGCTTTTTTGTAGTTATTTTTTTGTTCTTCCAATCCTGAAAGTTGTCCCAGGCATGAATTTTGGTGGGTAGACTTTTCGATAAATGCATCCCATGCGGCAGGCAACTGCAACATACGCAGCGTATGTCCGGTCGGGGCAGTATCAAATACGATATGATCATATGCGCGATGTGCATCAGCGTCAGTTAAATAAGAAGTAAACTCGTTAAACGCAGCAATCTCGACTGTGCAAGATCCTGAAAGCTGCTCTTCCATATTCTCGATTGCAGCCAAAGGCAAGATATTGCGAAAAGGAGCGATCACTTTTTCGCGGTATTGGGCAGCAGCTTCAATCGGGTCTAGATTGGAGACACACAAGTTGGGAACTTCTTTGATGGGAACAATTCCATTTGTCATCTCGATCTCAAACACATCTTGAAGATTGGATGCGGGATCGGTACTGATCAGTAAAACTCTTTTGCCTTGATCGGCAAGGGAAACCGCGACTGCGCATGCTGTTGAGGTTTTACCAACTCCTCCTTTTCCCGTAAAAAAGATGTACTTCGTAAGATTGATTCTTTTTGTATCGAAATTTTCGAAATGTTTCATGATAGATGTCATTTTTTCGATACACTCACTGGTTTTGGCTTGTTGCTTAAAACACTCATTGGCAATCCTACCATTTTTACCATCTCTTGATCGGTAGGATATCGTGCCGACAAGATGACACGCTCATCCAATACCGTTATTGGCAAACAAGCGAGTCCTTTTTCTTGAATCAGTCTATTGACTTCAGGGTGAGTGACAAACTCCATCGGATTTGAAGTGAGGTTGTAACGCTTCACTTCTATGCCATACTTTCGAAAAGAATGCAAAGTAGTAGCTACTCGCAGTATCTCAGGATCGATGCTGACACCACACATTCCTGAAGGGCAACACATCGCAGGATCATAAATCACAAGTTTACTCATACGTTCTCCTTAAAAAATGCTTCTTTAACTCAACCGGGAAAGGACCTGAACAACTTGAAACAGCTTGATAGCTTTTTCGAACTGCTAGATAGGGTTGTTTTTCAAACTGCTCGCATAGATACTGCCATAGTGATTCGTTTTCGATCTGAAATGTTTCATCGATCGTAAAGTAAACCCATTGAGCTGTTTTGTAGCTTTTGATGATCCCTGCGTTTCTAAGGGCACTTAAATGTCTGGAGGCATTGGATTGTGTCAGTTGCAGATTCGACTCTATGTCGCAGACACACAGTGGTTGGTCTGATAACAAAGCTAATATTGCAATCCTGTTTTCCTGACTCAATGCTTTGAAAATGTCAACCATTTGTTTCTCCTTTCTTGATTATATGAGCATTTACTCATATAGTGTAGCATTGAAACATGCAGTTATCAACCCAAAATCGAAAAACATATTGATAAACATCGATATGTATGTTATATTGATACCTGTCAATATATTGTTTTAGTTGGTCATCTTTGTTGGATCGCCGACTTGCACAAAAAAGGAGTGTCAGATGATTATCAAAGTACTTGGACCAGGGTGTAATAATTGCAGAAGATTGGAAAGAAATGTAATCGAAGCAGTCGAAAGACTTTCACTTGATGCAACGGTTGTCAAAGTGACGGATCTCGAGGAAATGATGCAATATGGCATGTTGGGCAGTCCGGGTTTGGTTGTTGATGACAAACTGGTTTCTGTCGGCAAAGTACTGTCAACTAACGAGATCATCAACTTGATCAAAGGAAGTTGATTTGATCAATGAAAAAGAACTGCACCACAGTAGGATCATCGATCCATGACTAGCTGTTTCAGGAGGTCAAAATGAGTCAACAAATGATTGAGTGCCTTAAAGCACTAGGTGATCCGGTTCGTTTTACGATCTATAAACGCCTTCAGCAAGGAGAAGTTTGTGCATGTGATTTTCTAAGTGATTTGTCAGTGGCACAACCAACGTTGTCGTTTCATCTTAAGAAAATGACAAACTGTGGTTTGATCGACGTTCAAAAAGACGGAGTACGCCAACGATATACCATCAACCATGATATGGCAAACAAACTCAAGTCGATTTGGGATAAAACAGACCATAACAACAGGTCTGAATGAAAGGAAATATATGGAAATCATCCAAGCGGGTGTTCAAGCCCTCATCAATTATTTAACGATTCATCGCATCATTTCATTAACGATCGCCTTTTTCCTATCAGGAGCAATCGCTCAGTTTATGTCACAAGGAGCTGTGATGAAGTATCTAGGACCAAAGGCAAACAAAACATGGTCCTACTTGATCGCTGCGACATCCGGAGCCATATT
>CALFEZ010000316.1 GCA_937957895.1 uncultured Erysipelotrichaceae bacterium | reverse complement strand
CGGAACTTTAACAACAAAAAAATCACTAATCGGAACTTTCAAAAAAAATCAAGGTCAATCGGATTTGACTCTGCTTTTGAGCAAGATATGTTGCATTGCCAAAACCGTTATGATAAACTAAACACGCACTTACTTTGGATTGGATAATCCAAGGCGGAAGGAGAGTTATTAAATGAGAGAAAAGATTCATCCCACTTTGAATAAAGTGACAGTGACATGCACTGCGTGCGGTAATGAATTTGAGTCACTATCGACCCGTAAAGAGATCCGGGTGGATACATGTTCAAATTGTCATCCATTCTATACAGGGAAGCAACGTTTCGCGCAAGCACAAGGACGTGTCGAGAAATTTAATAGAAAATACGGAATCAAATAAGGGAATGCCCCTTATTTTTTTCATGCATATGAAGTAAAATGATACAGAGGTGAATTTCATGATGTACCATCAGTATCGGCCCGGTTATGTGGAAGTGATCTCGGGCTGTATGTTTGCGGGGAAAACGGAAGAATTGATCCGCAGGATCAATGTTTTGTCCTTTGCAAAACAAAACATATTAGTGTTCAAACCATCGATCGATGATCGGTATAGTTCGCAAAAGATCGTTTCTCATGCAGGTAGCAGTGTGGATAGTATCGTTGTGAAAGAATCCAAGGATATCTTGGACCATGTCAAAGAAGACACGGATGTGGTCGCCATCGATGAGGTACAGTTCTTTGACGATGATATCATCAAAGTAACGGAATATCTGGCACAAGAAGGAAAACGAGTCATGGTTGCCGGGCTTGACACTGATTTTCGTGGAGAACCATTTGGGGTCATGCCTAAATTGATCACTACCGCAGAGTTTGTAACGAAGTTGACGGCAGTGTGCACCAAATGTGGAGCACCAGCAACGCGAACTCAACGACTAGTCAATAAAAAGCCGGCTTCCTATCATGATCCCATCATCATGGTTGGAGCATCTGAAAGTTATGAAGCACGATGCCGTCATTGTCATGAAGTCATCGATAAACCGAAACTTTAGATGACTGCGCTATCATTGAAGCTTCGGTCCTATGTAGCACCGAAGCATTTTTATCGGAAAGTCGCTTTTATTGCGCTTCCAATCACCATCCAGCATTTGCTTAACAACATGATGGGAGTTGTTGATAGCATCATGGTGGCTACCATCAATCAGGTGACGGCAGTTGGAACGGCACTTCAGATCGAAATGCTCGTACTCACGATCACGTATGGGGTCGCAAGCGGAGCGTCGATCTACATTGCTCAGTTTTTTGGAGCAAAAGACAAAAAAGGTCAGCAAAAGGCTTTTGGATTTGGACTGGTGCTGTCTTTGATCGTTGCATTGGTTTGGTTTTTGTTGGCATGGCTTTTTGGAGAACCGATCATTCGTTTCTACATACAAGACCCGATCGTGGTTGCAAACAGCCTTGCCTATCTGAACATCGCGATGTACTCATACTTCCCGTTTGCCATCTTGATGATGTTTAGTTTTGCATATCGCTCGATCCAGAAGACAACGATCCCAATGACCATCGGGATCGTATCGATGGCTCTCAACATCATATTCAATTATCTGCTTATATTCGGAAGCTTCGGATTTCCGCAAATGGGCATTGCAGGAGCAGCGTTGGGGACTTTGTTGGCGAGGATCATCGGTGTGTTGATGTATTTGTTTTATGCCATCAAAAACAAAGAAACCTTCATAGGAAGTCCACGTGAGATCTTCACGCTCAATAAACATCAGTACACCGTCATGGCAGCCAGGACCTATCCTTTGATGATCAATGAGTTCTTCTTTGGATTGGGCTCGACCATCTTCATTCGATTTTACGGAACTTTGGGGACACAAGCCATGGACAGTTATTATGTGGCATTCAAACTTTCTCAAATGTTCATGTTTGTGGTCATGGGAGTCAATGCAGCAACGGCAGCCATTTTGGGTGCGGATCTTGGCAAAGGTGATTTGAATCAGGCAAAGGAAAACGCTCATCATTTCATTGGATTGGGATTGGTTTTGTCTTTGTCGATGATTGCCATCATCATGGTGTTGGCGCCATCATTGGTAGGATTGTATCGATTGGATGATCCATTGATCATCAGCAGTGCGGTGTTGATCGTTCGATTCTTTGCGTTGCGATTGGCACTGCGCATGTTCAACGTCATGATCTTCTCTTCTTTGAGGGCTGGCGGCGATGCACGCTTTTTGACTTTTTTGGATGCCGGTATCCTTTGGTTGATTGGACTGCCATTGGCATATGTTTTGGTGTATGTTTTGAAGATGGATGATTTGCCTATGATACTATTAATAGTACAATTGGAACAGATCATTCGATTGTTTATTGGATCTGTACGAGTCAAGCAAGGAAGCTGGCTCAAAAACCTGACCCACGAGTTGGCATAGGAGGAATGACATGGAAGCCATGATGCAAAAAGGAGAGCGCTATTTGAAGCGTTACCATATACTGGATGAGATGATGATGGACGAAGGGGTATTGAAAGATCCCAAGAAAATGACGGCCATCGCCAAAGAGCAAGCAGCGATCAGAGAGATCGTGGAAACGTTCAAGCAGTATCAAACGACACATGACGAACTGCAGCAAGCCAAACATCTGCTAAAAGAAAAAGATCAGGACTTGGTCGAGATGGCAGAACTTGAGATCGAAGAGCTGGAACCCAGATTGGAAGAGCTTGCTCAAAAGTTGGAAATCTTGATGTTACCGAAAGATCCGGATGATGATAAAAACGTCATCATGGAAATTCGCGGAGCTGCCGGAGGCGATGAAGGGAACATCTTTGCCGGAGATCTTTTTCGCATGTACAGCAAATTTGCTGAGTCGATGGGTTGGAAAGTCGAAGTCATGGAAGCCAATGAAGCGGAAGCAGGTGGTTATACGTTGATTTCTTTCATCATCAAAGGAGAACAAGTCTATCGTTATCTGAAATTCGAATCAGGGGCTCATCGTGTGCAACGTGTTCCCAAAACAGAAACACAAGGCAGAGTCCACACATCGACTGCCACGGTACTGTCGATGGCGGAAGCTCAAGA
The DNA here is from genome assembly GCA_937957895.1 of uncultured Erysipelotrichaceae bacterium. Taxonomy (GTDB): domain Bacteria; phylum Bacillota_I; class Bacilli_A; order Erysipelotrichales; family Erysipelotrichaceae; genus UBA6182. The sequence goes on along the minus strand of CALFEZ010000316.1, from coordinate 8,093 downwards.
AGAGGATATTGATATCAATCCGGATGATCTGACGATCGAGACTCACCGTGCCAGTGGTGCCGGTGGGCAACACGTCAACAAAACCGACTCTGCAGTCAGGATCACCCACAATCCTACCGGGATCTCTGTCAACGTACAGGAAGGAAGATCACAACATGCCAATCGCGATCTGGCGATGAAGATCATCCGTGCACGCGTCTATGAAGCTCACATGGCCAAGCTCGAAGCAGAAAAAGGTCAGCAGCGATTGGCAAAGATCGGTCGTGGAGATCGTTGCGAGAAGATTCGCACCTACAATTACCCCCAAAATCGGGTCACAGATCATCGCATCGGACTGACGATCGTGCAGTTGGATCGTATCGTTGAAGGAAAAATGGATGATGTCTTTGAAGCATTGTTGCAGTGGGAACAAAAACAGAAACTTGAAGCACCGATCGATGAGAACGCCTAGACAACTGCTCTATCATCTCAAAAAAATGGATCTGGATCGTGATGTGATCACAACATCGAAACGATTGATGTATGAGATGCTTTTTGAAATCGACAAAGATCTTTACATGGACATGGATCATCCGTTGGATGATGACTTTGCGGAGCTTTTTTTGACACGTGTAAAACGACTCAGCAACGATGAACCTCTGGGATATGTTTTAGGGTATGAATGGTTTTACGGTCATAAGATCCATGTCAATGAGCATGTATTGATCCCGCGCGGCGAAACCGAAGAATTGGTTGGAAATGTGTGTGTGGATATCGATGAACACTTCAAAGGGCAACCTTTGGATATTTGTGATATCGCAACCGGAAGTGGTGCGATTGCGATTGCCATCAAAAAGGAATACCACCACTCTACAGTCTATGGGAGTGACATTAGCCAGAAGGCGATCGAAACAGCAGCTGATAATGCCAAAAGACATCAGACAGATATCACATGGCTGATCGGAGACATGGCATTACCGTTGATCGAAAAAGGCATCAAAGTCGATGTGTGCATATGCAACCCACCATATATCAAAAGTGAAGAAAAGATCGATAGATCCGTTAAAGAACACGAACCTCATGTAGCTTTGTTTGGAGGGGCAGATGGATTACAGTTGTATCGACGACTGTTGGATCAACTGCCGATGCTTCTCAAGCCAAAAGCGATCGTTGCTTTTGAAATCGGATTTGACCAAGGACAAGCGCTATCAGAGGAAATCAAAAAAAGGTTTGATGATGTAAGGGTCGTGATCAAAAAGGACATGCATCAAAAAGACAGGATGGTCTTTCTATATTTCGGATAAGGCACCTTAGAAGGTGTTTTCTTTTGTTTTGTTTTTTTGTGTGACCATATCACCGTGTGAACGCACGCAAAATATGTTAAAATAACAATGAAATTTGGAGAGCATCATGGAAACTAAAATACTTCGAAAACAAGATATCAAAGTGGCTGCAGATATCCTCAAAAAAGGTGGATTGGTTGCATTTCCTACCGACACGGTCTTTGGGTTGGCGGCACTTGCCAACAGCAAGACGGGAGTTGAGAAACTGCATCGTGTCAAACAAAGACCCGACAACAAACCATTCCCGATGATGGTTGCCAGTTTGGACCATATCGAAGCTGTCGCGAAACTGACCAATCGAGATCGCCAGATCATCACCCGTTGGATGCCGGGAGCATTGACATTGGTGCTGAACAAAAAAGAAACATACCTCGATGACCAACAACCGCAGTTTCCTACGATCGGGGTCAGGATGCCCAAGGATGATTGGATCTTGCAGTTGATCCAACAAGTTGGACCACTGTTGGTACCAAGTGCCAACATTTCCAATGATCCTCCGGCAAAGACGTTTGAAGAAGTGTATCTTGTTTTTGACGGATTGATCGATGGGATCGTAGTGGGCACGACCAGTGAAAACAGCATACCTTCGACAGTATTGGATGCTTCGATGGATGAACTCAAAGTGTTGCGTCAAGGAGACATCACACTGGGATCGATCAGGCATGATTTGACGGAATACCTGCCTTTGACCATTGCCATCGCTTGTGATCATGGTGGTTTCAAGATGAAAGAAAAGCTCAAGCAATTGCTTGAAGACTGGGATTATGAAGTGATGGATTTTGGTTCGTTCGATGATGAAGCGGTGGATTATCCTGATACGATCTATCCGGCAGCCAAAGCAGTCGCTGCCGGGGATGCAGAACTCGGGATCGTTTTTTGTGGAACCGGAATCGGTGCCTCCATCACTGCCAACAAAGTCAAAGGGATTCGTTGTGCCTTGGTCAATGATGTTTCATTGGCACAAGTCACCCGTGAACACAACGACAGCAACATGCTTGCCATGGGGGGGCGTGTCATCAGTGAAGAAATGATGATCAAAACTGTTTCTACCTGGCTCACGACGCCGTTTAGTGAAGATGAAAGACATCAACGGCGTATCGACAAGATCAAAAAGATAGAGGACATTGAAATCGATGACTAAAGAAGAGATTTTCTCTGCCATCGAAAGAGAAAAGAAGCGCCAAAGCGAGACGATCGAACTGATCGCATCAGAGAATTTCGTCAGTGAAGATGTTTTAAAAGCAACCGGAAGCGTGTTGACCAACAAATATGCCGAAGGGTACCCCAATAAGCGATATTATGGGGGGTGTCATGTCGTGGATGAGATCGAGGAGATCGCCAGGACCCTGCTAAAGGATCTCTATCAGGCGGAACATGCCAATGTTCAACCTCATTCAGGTTCCAGTGCCAATATGGCAGTATACATGTCCATACTAAAACCAAATGATGTCGTTTTGGGGATGGATCTGAAATCCGGAGGTCATCTGACACATGGACATCCACTTAGTTTTTCAGGGATCCTGTATCGGTTTGAAAGTTATGGAGTCGATCCGGATACGCATCGCATCGATTATGACAAAGTGTTGAAACAAGCCAAAGAGATCCGACCCAAACTGATCGTTGCCGGAGCCAGTGCCTATCCTCGCACGATCGATTTCAAAAGATTCAAAGAGATCGCAGATGAAGTCGGGGCATATCTGATGGTGGATATGGCACACATTGCCGGCATCATCGCGGCCGGATTGCATCCGTCTCCCATCCCGTATGCGGATTTTGTTACATCAACGACCCATAAGACGCTGCGTGGACCAAGGGGCGGGATCATCCTATGCAAAGAAAAATATGCAAAGGATATCGACAGGACGGTTTTCCCTGGTATCCAGGGCGGACCACTCATGCATGTCATCGCAGCCAAAGCCGTCAGTTTTCATGAAGCAATGCAGCCCTCGTTCATAGAATATCAAAAACAAGTATTGACCAATGCGAAAGCGATGGCAAAAACCTTCGTGGATGAGCAAGTCAGGGTCATTACTCAAGGGACTGATAATCACCTGATGTTGGTCGATGTCAAAACTTCATTTGATATTTCAGGAAAGGAAGCTGAGACGATCTTGGAATCGCTTGGGATCACCACCAACAAAAACACGATCCCGTATGATCCGCTTTCACCGATGGTCACCTCCGGTCTGCGTCTTGGTTCTGCAGCCATGACGACCAAAGGATATGATGAGAAGGATTTTGTCCAAATAGCAAAATGGATCATCCAGGCTCTTAGACGACCCTCTTTATCAGTAGAACTTAAAAATGAAATCACCAATTGGATAAACAACAAAAACAAATAAGGAGAAACTATGTTACATGTATTGAATCATCCCCTGATCACGCATAAGCTGACACAGATGCGCAACAAAGACACAGGGACCAAAGACTTTCGTGAGAATCTGGATGAAGTGGCGGGATTGATGGCTTTTGAGATATCCCGTGACCTTCCGCTTTCAAAAGTCACCATCGAAACCCCCATGGGGAGATGCGATACGTATGAACTATCCAAAAGTGTCGTACTTATTCCGATTTTGCGTGCCGGACTGGGCATGGTCGACGGGATTTTGAATTTGATCCCGACAGCCAAAGTCGGACATGTGGGGTTGTATCGTGATGAAGAGACGCTGCTTCCACATGAATACTATGCCAAGTTTCCTTCTAACATGAAAGAGTCCGTCGTCATGGTATTAGACCCCATGCTGGCGACCGGAGGATCAGCAAGCGCAACCATTTCACTGTTGAAAAAGCATGGTTGTCAGACGATCAAGCTGGTTTGTTTGGTGGGAGTTCCCGAAGGAGTCAAAAAAGTAGAAGACGATCATCCGGATGTGGATATCTATTTGGCAGCATTGGATGACAAGCTCAATGAGATCGGATACATCGTACCGGGTCTGGGAGATGCAGGAGATCGTATTTTCGGGACCAAGTAATGAAACGAGCGATCTTCAAAGCGTTGGGGTTGGGAGTTGTCATTGCATTATCCATTGGAGGATTTACCCTTTTTGGACTGTGGCTTGACGGTATTTTTAACACGGCTCCCGTTTTGGTGATCATCGGTGTTTTGTTGGGAGTGTTCAATGCATTTTATTATTTATGGAAGTGGACCAAAGAATGATGAAAAGTGATTACATCAACCGTACAAGCCTTACGGGTTTGATCTTGGGAATATCGATATCGATCGCATTGAGTTTTTTCGGCATCCGATACGGAGTTGGTTTTCTTGTGGGGATCGTGATCGGTCAGATCAATCTGCGACTGACGATCAACTATGTAGACAACCTGCTGTTTGAGGGCAAGTTTGCCAAGATGTCGTTTTTGATTTATGTGCTTTTCAATTATGGGTTGATGATCCTGGCGTTTTTTCTGAGTGTGATATACCCTCAGTGGATCAATATTTATATGGTCGCGCTTGGATTGATTATGTTAAAATTAGTCATATACTTTAAAGAGATCGTGCTATATAAAACAGGAGGGCGAGACAAATGATAGGCAACATCACTATCCAGATCCAAGCTGAAGTCATATCGATCATCGTTGTTTCGCTTGTTATCTTTGCTTTTGTGTTTGTTGTGAACAAAAAGGTCAAAACAGCCAACATATACGAGAAACCCAAAGGCATATTACTGATTGCAACTATCTTTGTAGAAGCACTTGCGAAGCTGACCAATGACAATGTCAATCACAAATCAGCAGCCAATTACGCACCATATATCGCAGTGTTGGCATTGTATTTGCTTTTCAGTAACTTCTCAGGGTTGCTGGGGTTGAGTCAACCGACAAAAAACTACAGTGTCACGCTCACACTTGCTTTGATCACGTTTGTTTTGATCCAGCGGGCAAGCATCAAAACAGTTGGTATCACAGGATACATCAAGAGTTTCTTTGAACCTAGTCCTTTTTTGTTTATTATGAACTTCTTTAGCAAGATCGCACCGATCATCTCGATGTCGGTTCGTCTTTTTGGCAATATCACCAGCGGTTCGATCCTTATGTTGATGGTGTATGGGTTTACGGCCTATCTTTCTGGCCTCTTCCCGATCATCGGAAGCATCAACTTCATTGGACCTCTGATCGCACCCTTTTTACACTTTTACTTTGATTTGTTTGTGGGAGCGATTCAAATGTTTATTTTTATATCACTGACAACCGTATTTATTGGGATCGAATTGTCCCAGTAGGATAGAAAAGGAGATCGAATATGGAATTAGCTCAAGGTTTGGTTGCAATCGGAGCAGGACTTGCAATCATGACAGGTATGATGACCGGTCTTGGTCAAGGATTTGCAGCAGGTAAGGCAGTCGAGGCCGTCGGTCGTAACCCGGAAGCAGAAAATAAGATCCGCTCGATGCTGATCTTAGGAGCCGCGATCGCAGAAACATGTGCGATTTATGGCATGCTTATCGCATTCATCCTCATGTTTATTTACTAATCAATGGCTTTTTAGGAGGTGATGGTTATGTTTGAAATCGATATTCTCGGTAGCTTATTGCCAGATCCGGTGACGATGCTTGCGCAGTTGATGGCAACGGGTGTGTTGTTGTTGGGCTTTAAGAAGTATTTGTGGGTGCCCGTAAGTGAGTATCTTGAAAAACGGGCAGAGATCGCACAAAATGATCTTTCTGAAGCAAGACAAGCCAAAGAAGAGGCAGAACAACTGCAAAAGCAAGCTACGCAACAACTTCAGGAAGCTGCCATGACAGCACAGAAGATCATCGATCGGTCTGAAAATGAAGCCAAAAAAATCAAGGAAGAGATATTGAGTCAGGCTCAAAGACAGGCAAAACAAAAGATCGATCAAGCGACCGATCAAATACAAATGCAACGCAAAGAGATGCAATCAAGCATCCACAAAGAGATCGTGGATGTTGCGCTTTTAGCGAGTGAACGTTTGCTTCATGATAAAGTCGATGAAAACATCGATCGTCTTGCGATCGAGCAGTTCATCAAGGATGTCAGCAAATCGTGAAAAAGGTTGCGAGTCGTTATGCGGTAGCTTTGTTTGAACTTGCAATGGAGCAAAACAAAGTCGATGAGTACCGAGCACAGTTCAGTTGGCTGGAAAAGGTCTTTGATGATGGGATGGTGTTTTCCTTCTTTTCATCCGTCAAGATCGATGCCAGCAAGAAAAAGCAAGTGCTCACATCGATCATCAAAGAACACGTGGATACGTATGTGTTCAATTTTTTGTTGTTGCTGATCGACAAACGCAGGATGGGGCTGATCAAAACCATTGCCAAGGAATTTCATTCTCTTTGCAATCAGCATAAAAACATCGAAGAAGGCATCGTATATTCGATACGCAAACTTTCCATACAGGAAATCAAGGATATCGAGACAGCCGTCGGCAAACAGCTTGGTTGCCAGGTTGAACTTAAAAACCATCTCAACCCGCGTCTGCTTGCAGGAGTGCGCATCGTGATCGGAGACACCGTGATCGATGGATCGATGCAGGCAAAAATGACGCAACTAAAAACACAACTACTGAAGGAGAGCAGGTGATCGTATGCAATTAAGACCGGAAGAAATCAGTTCCCTGATCAAAGATCAGATAAAAAACTATGAGAGCGAACTTCAAGTCGACGATGTTGGATATGTATTGAGTGTCGGCGATGGCATCGCTTTGTTGTATGGTCTTAACAATGCCATGGCTGGGGAGCTGTTGATGTTTCCCAATGAGGTCGTAGGCATGGTTTTGAATCTGGAAGAAGATCATGTTGGAGCTGTCTTGATTGGATCCGATGTCCATATCAAAGAAGGTGATGAAGTACGCAGGACCGGACGCATCGTCGAAGTCAAGGTCGGAGATGCTCTTTTGGGGCGTGTCGTCAATGCTCTGGGCCATCCTGTTGATGGCGCAGGAGAGATCATCAGTGATAAGTATCGTCCGGTAGAACGAGTGGCACCGGGTGTCATGACCAGAAAGTCTGTCCATCAACCGGTACAGACTGGTCTGAAGATCATTGATTCGATGATCCCGATCGGCAGAGGTCAGCGTGAGTTGATCATCGGTGACAGACAAACCGGTAAAACGGCAATCGCGATCGACACGATCATCAACCAAAAAGGACAGGATATGTACTGCATCTATGTGGCGATCGGGCAAAAAGCATCGACCGTTGCTCAGATCGTGGAAAAACTCAAGCAACACGATGCCATGGAGTACACGACCATCGTCACAGCTACTGCTTCTGAGATGGCACCATTGCAATATATCGCTCCTTATGCCGGTTGTGCGATCGGTGAAGAATGGATGGAACAAGGCAAAGACGTGTTGATCATCTATGATGATTTATCCAAACATGCCGTGGCGTATCGCACGATGTCTTTGTTGCTGCGTCGTCCACCCGGACGTGAAGCTTATCCGGGGGATGTTTTCTATCTTCATTCTCGTCTGCTTGAAAGAGCCGCAAAACTAAATGATCAGTATGGTGGTGGATCTTTGACGGCATTGCCGATCATTGAAACCTTGGCCGGAGATATCAGTGCGTATATCCCAACCAATGTGATCTCGATCACCGATGGGCAGTTGTTTTTACAGACTGAATTGTTCAACTCAGGTGTCAGACCGGCCGTCGATAGTGGGCTGAGTGTTTCACGTGTTGGATCGGCAGCCCAAACCAAAGCCATGAAACAAGTATCCGGATCATTGAAGCTGGAACTTGCCCAATATCGTGAACTGCTGGGGTTTGCTCAATTTGGATCCGACCTTGATGCTTCAACCAAAAAGAT
>CALFEZ010000315.1 GCA_937957895.1 uncultured Erysipelotrichaceae bacterium | reverse complement strand
GGGTGTTGGATGGTTCCTTTTTATGTGCGATGGTGAGAGTTTCATACATCATTAAGAAAAGAGGTTTTAGAGTGGTTGGTTTCCCCTTCTTATAACGATATTTGATTAGAAGCAAAGACAAATAAGCCCTTGTATAGTACATGATGATGCCAATCAGCAACAGAAAGCCACCAAAAGATGTCCATAGGAAGTTATCTTTTTCAACTGAAACTGGTCGGATGATATCGAAGTTGATGGTGTCTTCGTCTCCTTGAGTTGGACCTCCTGGATCAATGATGTTAGCACCTTCATCATCAGAAGGTGTTTCACCTGGATTGGATGGATCGGAAGGTTGATTTGGATCGTTAGGATCGATGGAACCATCAGGATTGTTTGTTTGGGTCATGGGTGCTTCGGTTGATAATGAAAAAGATGGAGTTGGTTCAAACGGTATCCAACCAACGCCTTCAAAATACACTTCTACCCAAGCATGTGCATCCGATTCAGTGACTCGGTATTGTCTTTCTCTGGAAAAACGCACAGTACTTTCTTGGCCTGGAGCATATCCTTTTACCCATCGTGCTCGAATATTGAGTGCTCTTAGCATGACGGTCATGGCACTGGAGAAATGCTCACAATATCCACGACGAGCATCAAACAAGAAGAAATCCACATAATCCCGATCGAACGGAACATACTCAACATCAGTCAGTGTATAGGTGAAGTTTGATCGATCTCGAAGATACGCTTCGATCATCTTGACTTTTTCATAGTCGTTACGTGCACCTTCCGTGATGGAAAATGCCAGATCGATCACACGCTGAGGTAGAGTACTCGGTAACTGGATGAAAGGATTGTTTGGATTGAGTGTTCTTGCTCTTGCGTTAATCAGTTGTTGGGTGTAGTATATCGGTCTTTGATAATAGATGGTAACATTCACAAGTTCATCCGAAAACAGATTATCGGTTCTGATCCGATGGTTCACGCCTTCATAGAAAGATGAGTTTCTGCGATAGAAGTTCTGTGAATATTCCAAAACCACATTGCCATAAGGCATGGGGATAAAGGTGATGTTTTCCCTTGATGTGGTAAACTGGATCTTTTCTGTTTGAGTGTCATACTTTTCAAACCCAAAATCAATGTTGAATGGAGAACGTACTACCTGATTTGGCATGGTTCGCGTTTCCCAGCCTTTTCCTGTATAGATTTCCTTTGACTCGATTCTCCAGTAGGTGGGTTTGGTTTGCAAAGTCTCAAACACGACCCTTCGACTCAGGGTCATTGGTCCACCCAGATAACTATCATTTTCACTGAATCCGGATTGTAAAGTGACTCCGGTAGAATCTCCTATTCTTTCAAGTGTTCGAAAAAGACTATCCGTAAGCTCTCTTCTTAACTCAGTAGTCTGGGTTTGGATTGCCTGATAGGTAACGGGAAAAGAACTTGGGATTTGATAGGAACCTATCACGATCACACTGGCAACAATGCCAATAGAGATCAATGCTTTGTATGATTGTTTGCTTGGCTGTGTTTCACGATGAAGCTGCCATGCTGCAAGCATGAAAGCAGCAAAAGCAAACAGCAAGATCTGACTTGTGACACGTACTTGATTTAATCCAATAAGCACTAAGTAATAGGCTAGTTGGATCAAAAAGGCAATCCTCCATTGCTTCAATGTAATGGTCAATATCAATAGGATGAGAAGAAAGATCCCCATCATCAAGACGCCAAGGGAGTTGGGTAAGTAAAGCACGGGGTTGGTGATGAGATTGATGATAGCTGCTTCAAAATCGAAGTAGACCGTTGCTAGCCATTCAAAAAACGATTGCTGTCTTTGAAGATAAAAATACATCATCAAAAGCAATGAGAAAAACACTCCGGAGATCATGTAAACTTTGTTTTTTACCAATGTCAACAAAACGATGATGATGATGATGTAAGATATGACCGGAACCATACCGAAAGAATTCAAGGTCACAAAAGTTTGTGCAACACCATAGACAAAAAAGAATACGATGATGTTTTCGACAATCAACTCAAACTTTTTCATACTTACCTCCGAAATTCTCATAAACGACAAAATTCTTCTGTTGATCAACACTGACAAACACAGTGTTTTCCAATCCCATCTTTTGTATCTCCGTTAACAATGTATCATCAAAAGAAGGAATAAAAATCACTTTGTTGTTTATGGATGATACATGCATATCGAGTTCATGCAGTACTTGCCTGTTTCTATTATCAGGGTTTAGCATTGCAAAATCAACTTGTTTAACTTGAGCATTGTATTTTGTTTGATCGATGACACCAAAAAATGATGTGTTCAATATAGTCATCACCAATGTGTAGAAAATCGACAGCAAGAATTCGTAATGTGGGCCTTCGCTTCCACAAAATATGAAGAAAGTTTCTTTTTTCTTTTCGAACTCCATTTCTTTGATCGTGATATTCTGTGTCTTGGAAGTAGCCTTCCAGTCGATCATCTTGATGTTGTCACCAGCAACATATTCTTTCAGCTTATAAAACTCATGGGATCTTTGATTGTCTTTTTTCTTCATGTTCAAAACAGGAGATAAATATTTGTACATCAACAAGTTGGTTGCTTCATCGTTCAATTTCGGTAGCACATAGATCGTTGACAACAACCTTTTGTTTGCGGATTTGACGAGAACATTGAAAAAATCCGAAGCTTTCAATCGCAAATCGGGGCGTCTGTATATTCCTCGAGGCAGTCCATACAATGATATGGGCATTTGGATGCTCGATTGATAGAAGGACATTCTTTTTACCGATCTTTTTATTCGGGGGTGATCAAAGTAAAGTGTCAGAGTAAGATATGGTAAATAAATAACACGATTGTTGCGATGCTTGATAAGAATGTTAAGAACAAACTCCCGCTCTGGATCAAGTATGATCCTGTCTTCTTTTTCAACATCAATATAAAACAAAGGGAAAAGCAATGTCAGTGCATTGAAGACCAACAATCCAAAAAGAGCAAAAACAAACACCCAAGAAGCAGTATATCCGAAAGTAACTGCATGAAAAAACACACCAACAAAAAGTGCGATCCAGAATAGATTATTGATCCATGACGAAAGCATTATTTTCATGTAGGGATTTTTGGTGTTTTTACAGACTTGAGCAGCTCTGTGAGAACCTGTTCCGATTGATCAAATGATTGTCGGTAGCGGTTGTTTAAAATGATTCGATGGGAGAATGTGGGAACAACCAGTGCTTTGACATCATCCAATGACACGTAATCTCTGCCCGATACGATCGCATATGCTTTGGCAGCTTTGATCAGTGCTAAAGATCCTCTGGGACTGACTCCAAGTTTGATCCTGTCATTGCTTCTGGTAGAGGCAACGATATCCATGATGTAGGAGGCGATGCTATCATGAACGAACACATCGCTTACTTGATTTTTTAGCAGTGTGATTTGTTCTTTGCTCATGACTTCGTTCACAGATAAATGACGTTCATCTTCTTGATGGAGCAACAATGTTTTCTCTTGCTCCGTTGTAGGATAACCAAGAGTCAGCTTAAAAAGAAAACGGTCCAACTGAGCCTCGATCAAAGGATAAGTTCCTTCATATTCGATGGGATTTTGTGTAGCCAGAACAAAAAAGTGTTCACTTAATGGATAAGTTTGATTATCGATGGTCACTTGTCTTTCATTCATGGCTTCAAGCAGTGCTGACTGAGTTTTAGGTGGTGTACGATTGATCTCATCAGCAAGCATGATATCAGCAAATACAGGACCTTTTTTAAACACGAATGATTGTGATTTCAGATCAAAAACCGAAATACCAAGTATGTCACTTGGTAATAGATCTGGTGTGAATTGAACACGCCCAAAAGTACTTTGAAGGGCTCTGGCAAGTGATTTGACAAGTGTTGTTTTACCAACACCGGGAATGTCTTCAAAAAGGACATGCCCACTTGCAAGCAATGCGCTCAATGATAGCTTTATGATCTCTTCTTTGCCAACGATGGCTTTGCCCACTTCATCGATGACTCGTTGTATGCTATTTTGATTTTCTTGTTTTTGATCTTTTTCTAGACTCATGGTATCACTCTTTTCTAAACCAAAGTGTATCACATGTATTACACTTTGAAAATTTTAAAGCCCACTTTAAGTTTTATCCGGAAACGATAATGCAGTTCTTGGTTGGATATCGATTTTATGCTGGGAATAAGAAGCTTATACGGAACATAATCTGTTTTATTGAGCTGATTAGAGAGTGTTGGAGATTGTTGGATCATCACTTATGGTATAGATTTGCACTTTGTATTGTCAAAGCTTAAGTTGATCCAACAGTGTCAATTCATCAGAACTCAAAGTGAAATCTAGCTGTGCATTCTCGATCATACGCTCTTTTTTCGTTGTTTTTGGTAACGGTAAAGTTCCTTTTTCCAAACAATAGCGAATGCATAATTGTGCGATGGTGACACCTTTGGTTGTTGCTATATGATGTAATCGAGGATTTTCAAGGATGCGACCAGTAGCAAGTGGTGAGTAAGCTTCTACCAGAATGTTCTTCTGCTTACAGTATGAAACCAGATCCTCTTGAGTATCACTGACATAAAAGCGTATTTGGTTGACATGAGGTACAAAACCAGTCGCATCGATCACTGCTTGAATGTCAGATATCGAAAAGTTGCTGACACCGATCGATCGTATCTTCCCTTGATGATAAAGATCGATCATAGCTTTAAATGATTCGATGTTCCCTGCGGTGCAATCCTTTCCGATTTCGTTCCATGGCCAAGGAGCGTGAATAAGATAAAGATCAAGGACTTCCAACTGCAAATCTTTCATGGTCTTTTTAAATGATTTTAAAGTCTGCTCATATCCTTTGATGTGAGAGGGCAGTTTACTGGTAATAAAGTATCGATCTCGACCTAGTCCACTATCTTTTAGGGCTCGACCGATTGCTTCTTCATTGCGATAGCCTTGAGCAGTGTCGATATGACGATAACCCACATCCAATGCATCCAATATGACTTGATATACATCATCATTGGATATCTGCCAAGTTCCAAGTCCCACCTTTGGGATTTCTATTTGGTTTGATAAAACAAAGTTCTCATCCAGTAAGGTCATAATTTTCTCCTTCATATTCTCCTTTAAGTATACTCCATTTGTTGTTGATAGTAAGTAGTGGTTATTATATGATCATAAGTATTCATAATAAAGGTTTAGCTCTAAAAATTGAATTTTCGGTTACTTTCCGATTCTATACAATTTTCCACTGTCTGTGATGGTATATATCTCATTATCGATGCCCATCGCAAGGTCTCTGAATCGCTGACCTTCATCTTGAAGCAGACGCTCTTCACCAATAACGCGATCATCTTTTATGACCAACCTAACAATATGGTTTCCTCGAAGAGTAGCAATAAACAGGTTGTTTTCCCATTCTGGAATAACGTTCGATGTGTAAAAGATCATACCACTAGGTGCAATAGCGGGATCCCAGTAATACATAGGCTGTTCCATGCCTTCTTGTTGAGTCAATCCTTCTCCAACGGGTACTCCGCTGTATTCTTGTCCATAACTGATGATAGGCCACCCATAGTTTTTTGAAGATCGGATT
>CALFEZ010000314.1 GCA_937957895.1 uncultured Erysipelotrichaceae bacterium | reverse complement strand
CCCATATCTGTGATTACCTCAAGTTGTTTGCTTCTTTTGTGTATGATCACGATCACGTAAGGTCCATCCAGATCTTGATCCCAAATCAGATTTTTATCCAACCATCGCTGATAAATGCTCATCGTTCCTTCATTTGATGATGGATGGATCAGAAAATCATTGTCACGAAAACTCAAAACCGGTCCGCCGATCACGGCAAAGATATGATCATTGGTTTCGATGGGATAAAAACCATGATAATGTCCTTTACATACGATCAATGTACCCCATTCTCCTGAAAAATCGAACATGAATACTTCATCACTTGGGTATATGCTGTTGATAAGTCGTTTGACTTTTGGGACATCGATCTGATGGGAAGCAAAAATAAAATCACTCATGGTCGTTCCTTTGCGTTATACGATTTTTTGGATGGGCTTTGTCAAAGATGATCAGATGATGTGTTAGTGCACATCGAGAGTCATATAGACGTATCATAAACAAGTAATATCCATCATGTCAATGCAATCAAAAATAAAAAAGGAGAGTTTGTTAACTCTCCTTATCATCCTTAGAAAACTATCATCAAGCAATCAAACGAGCAAACAAGCCTTCGATGATCGCCCATAATGAGAAGTCATTGCCACCGAAGATGACGATCCAGTCTGCCACCGTCGTTTGAAGGAATGGAATCGAGAAACCAACCAACAAGACCATGACGACACCGGCAACAGCAGAACCAAGGATAGCCCCACGACGTCCACCGGTGGCGTTACCGATGATCGAAGCAGTTCCGATCTCAAAGAAGCATGTGATCGTAAGCGGTGCGATGACATAAGGGAAAAACCCGGTCAAAGCAAACAACACGATCGCGATGGTTGAAGTGATCATCGATACGACAAATCCAATGATCAATGCATTTGGTGCATATGGGAACAACAACGGGCAGTCAAGTGCAGGAATAGCATCCGGGATCAATTTTTCCTGGAATCCGGTAAAAGCAGGAACGATCTCGGCGATCATCATGCGAACACCAAGCAACAAGACGGTCAAGCCAGCTCCAAAGAGCAATCCTTGTGTCAGTAAGAAACCGAAGACTTTGCTGGAAGATTCAATGCCGAATACTTCAAGAGCGCTCTGCCCCGACACAGTGATCACCACCATCAATACGGCATATACCAAAATGATGACGATGGAAGAAGTGATGGAGATCTCTTTTAAGAAAGCCAGGTTTTTGGAGAACTTCAACTCTTCGGTGGATTTGGACTTATCCCCAAACCATTTACCGATAAAACCTGAAATCAAGGAAAGACCGATCGTTGGATGACCAAGGGTGAATGAATCGTCTCCAGTCACTTGTCTTACAAACGGACGGATCAAGTTCGGGGTGATGATCATGTATGCGGCCGTAAACAAAGTTGCCGTCACGATCAAAGTGGTACCACTCAAACCGGCATCCACTCCGGCAGCCACAA
>CALFEZ010000313.1 GCA_937957895.1 uncultured Erysipelotrichaceae bacterium | reverse complement strand
CAAAACATGCCATTATCGATAGTTTCACTGCTTGTTTGTTCAATGCCGGAAGGGTTCCGGGATGTCCCAGATCGATCTCATTGACACAACTGTTGGGTTCTTTCGCAAACCCCACGGGTGCACCTGAAAACATCTTGGTATTGGTTTTGAGTTCACAATGGATCTCGATCCCGATCACAACATCGCGTGTCATAGGTCCACCTTCTTTCCATTGTTCTTATAGTTGATTGCTTTTTCGAGCCCCAGTGCCACTTCAAACATCAATGCTTCGCTTTTGGCTTTGGTTGTGATATTGACTCCGATCGGCATCCCAAAGATCGAACCCATGGGGATCGTCATGCTTGGATAGCCGGAGAAGTTACCTAGAACCATGTAGTTTTCACTGATCAGATGTTTGGCTGACAACTTATCGATGTCCTCCTCTTCGATTTTCGGAGCAATGCTGGAGCTGGCTGGTGCGATCAGCACGTCGATATCGGACAACACATGATCGAGTTCTTCGACCAACCGACGACGGACACGTTGTGCCTTTTTGAAGATGCGTTCTTGATTTTCGTCTTTCAAGCCATAACTGCCAATAACAAATCGCTTGCGTAGTGTGGGATTGAATCCGATCGTACGTGATGCTTTCATGATACTTTCAAGATCTTCACCAGGTTGTTGCAGTCCAAAATTGACGGCTGTCAGATTGGCATGGTTGGCTGTTGCTTCACAGTTGGCGATGATGTAATAGGTCGGCAAAGCAGTCACCAACAATGTCTCATCATAAAAGACATCCACGACTTCTGCCCCTTTTTCTTTGATGTTGTTGATCAGTTGATCAAACAAAGCCAGAGTGTCTTTGTTATCGATATGATCGATCACATTTCTAAACACCCCGATCTTCTTCCCGCTAAGATCCCCTTTCAAATCGGAGGCAAATGGTTGTAATGGTTCGATGATGGTGGTTGGATCGTGCGGATCAAAACCCGATAGTGCTTCAAGTGTCAAGGCCGCATCCATGACATCAGTGGTGAAATACCCCACATGATCCAAAGATGAAGCATATGGAATCACTCCATAACGGGAGATACGACCATATGTCGGTTTGACTCCCACGATCCCACAAAAAGATGCGGGTTTGCGGACACTGTCTCCGGTATCACTCCCTAGTGCCATTCTCACGGCACCGGCAGCCACCACGACCGCAGAACCGGAAGAGGATCCTCCTGCCTGACGGGAGACATCGTGAGGATTATGCACTGGTCCGGTAAAACATGTCAGCCCGGTTCCGCCCATACCAAGTTCATCCAATGCCGTTTTGGCAACGACCACACAACCTGCCTGCTTGAGCTTGAGTACTGCCGTAGCATCGTATACTCCGACATGATTGGAAAGGATCTTTGATCCGGCAGTAGACAAATGACCTTTGGTGACAAAGTTGTCTTTGACAGCGATGGGCCACCCAAAAAGCGGACTATCGGAAGGCAATGGGGATTGAGGATCTTCGATGATGGTGATGCAAGCGTTGGTGTCGGGTTGGATCTTCAGCAGATCCTCGATTGCTTGTTTTACTATAGTGCTCATAGTACCACCTTTGGCACGATGACAAAACCATCTTTCTTTTTAGGAGCATTGGATAGCGCATCCTTTACTGACAAAACATGATCCACCACGTCTTCTCTAAGATACGCGATCGGAGCCTCAAAAGGATACACCATCGGTTCCACATGTTCGGTATCGATATGATCCAGTAGTCCGATCTGTTCGACCAGGATATCAAACTCATCTATGATCTCATCGATCTCCTGATCACTGAGAGTAAAATTCAGCTCATTGGCCAGATCCAGGACTTGTTTTTTGTTGATATGTTCCATGAAGTTGCCTTTCTATGAACGTATATAAGTAATGGTTGCTTTAGTTTGATTCGGTAATCGTTCAATGATCGCAAGGGTCTTATCCAACGATTTGACTTCCACCAGAAGATGGACTCTTGGATCATCAAATCCATCGATGATCGAAGCCGTCAATTGAGATGTTGCTTTGACTTCCATAAACGTTTTGGCGACCATTTGCACATCGATCTTGAGATAACGCAACTGTCCGTTTAAAAACTCTCCTTTTCCAATGACACCGATCGCCTCGGGTAAAAGCTGTTGCAATGATCGTTTCAAGCCATTGAAGGAAGCACTGTTGATCGGATCTAGTTGGGTAGCTTCTGTGCTTGGGAAAATGAGCCAACGTTGATCGATCCGATCAAACTGACCACTTCGTGCCACGAAATAACCCTGTGCAAAATAGCTTCCGCTGACAGCAGAATCCACACTTCTTGTTGAGTAAAGTCCGATGTAGATGGGGATATCTCCCACCTGACTCAACGTTCTGAGATAGCTTTCAAGCTTTCTGCCAATATCACTGGCATACTCATAAAGCCGCATGTCATCGATCACGTATGTGGTGACACTGGTACTGGTCTCGATCCGTTGGACCTGATTAAACACGATCGCAACCGCGATCCCTGACAGTGTCAAACGATCCTGGCGTGACTGCATGAAGTTGATCTCGACCACATCTGCCACCAAGACCGGATCTTCAAGCAAGATCCCGTTACCGATGTCAAAACTGCTTCCTGAAGCTGGGTTGAGTCCTTGTGGATTGGTCGGTGATTCACGTCGTACCAAAGAAAGCAGACGATCGTTGTTGATGATCTGACCTTCCTGAAGGAAATACTCATTGACGGAGAAATGTTGTTTGGAGTTTTCGATCAGCTGACTTCCGATCTCGTGGATGTCATATGAACCAAGATACGTTCCGTGATAGTTTCTGACGGAAGAAGGTCTGAAATCGACAACGACTGAATACTCCCCGCTTTGGCCTGGCAAGACGATCGTGTTGTCGGGATCTTCCCTTTCAGGAGCACAAGCACCCAAAAGCAAGATCAGCACCATCGTTATTAACCACTTATGTTTCAATTTGCTCCACCTCCTGGATAAAACGGGTTTCGTCCCATACTTGGATTTCAAGTGTTCGTGCTTTTTCAAGCTTTGAACCCGCTTCTTTGCCTGCAATCACCAGATCGGTCGATTTAGAGACCGATGAAGTGACATTGGCACCGAATCTGATCAACAATTCTTTCGCCTGATCACGCGTATAATGATCCAATGAACCCGTCAAGACGACTGTCTTGTTGGTAAACACATTGGTGGATGTTTCTTGTTTGGTTTGTGTTTTTAGGGTACAACCGGCTGCTTTGAGATGCTCGATCAGCACGATGTTTTCTGGTTGTCTGAAGTAAGCATGGAGTGATTGTGCCATGGCTGGTCCGACTTCATCGATCATGATCAAGGTGTCATACTCTACCTGCATCAAAGTGTCGATGTCCAAAAATGCTTCTGCCAAGATCCTGGATGCTTTTTGACCGATGTGACGGATCCCAAGTCCAAACAGGAATCGATGAAATGCTGCCTTTTTGCTTGCTTCGATCGCATCGAGCAACTGCTGCACTGATTTTTCAGCAAACTTCTCCAACTGCAGCATTGCATCTTTTTTACCTTTCAATGCATAGATATCTTCGATCTTTTGCAGTAAACCAGCATCATAAAGCTGTTGGACTCGTTTTTCACCAAGTCCGTCGATGTTGAGGGCATCTCTTGAAGCATAGTGGATCAATGATTCCACGACTCTTCCCGGACAGTTGGGATTGACACAATACACATCCACTTCTCCTTCAAGTTGGACAGTATGTTCACGACATACAGGACAGGTCTGGTCATAGTCATATGGCTGGGCATTGTCCGGTCGTTGATCCAATACCACTTCCACAACTTCCGGGATGATGTCTCCCGCTTTTTGGACCAACACGACATCATGGATCCGGATATCCTTTTGTTGGATGTAATCAAGATTGTGCAAACTGGCAAATCCGACCTGAGTCTGAGCCAAAGTCACCGGCTGAAGTTTGGCATTGGGTGTGATCTTGCCGGTACGACCAACCGTCAGAAAGATATCCTCTACGATCGTCATCGCCTGCTGTGCAACAAACTTATATGCCACAGCCCATTTGGGGTTTTTGGAAGTCGATCCGATCATTTGCTGGGTAGCCAGATCATCGATCTTGATAACGACACCGTCGATCTCATAGGGCAGACTTGAGCGCATCTGATAGATCTTTTGGACATAGTCGATGACACCTTCGATATCATCGAAAGATCTTGTCAAGTCGTTGACTTTGAATCCAAGTTCTTTGAGAGTCGTCAAGGTCTGTGTATGTGAATGTTGACCATGATCGGATGCATCAGCCCAAAAGTAAGCAAACATCGACAAATCGCGTTTGGCAACGATCGCAGAATCCAGTTGTCGGATCGTTCCGGCAGCGGCATTGCGTGGATTGGCAAACATGATTGCTCCTTCGCTTTGTCGTTGTTGGTTGAGACGTTCAAACACGTCTTTGGACATGTAGATCTCCCCTCTGACTTCACAACTAATAGGCTTTGTCAGTTTGAGCGGGATCGAGCGGATGGTCTTGACATTGTTGGTGACATCTTCTCCTTCAATTCCATCTCCGCGAGTGAGTGCCAACATTAGATTTCCTTGTTCGTAATGCAAGGAAATGGCCAGACCATCGATCTTGCATTCCACGACATAGGTAGGATGTGTTGTTTCTTTGAGCATACGCTGATGAAAACTTCTGACTTCCTGATCGGAGTAGACATTGCCTAAAGAAAGCATGCTTTTTTTGTGTGGCACTTTATTGAAGCGATCCAACACCACTCCTCCGACCCTTTGGGTCGGTGAAGTTGGATCCATGTACTCCGGAAACTGAGCTTCCAATCCGATCAGTTCCTGCATCAGATTGTCGTAGATCTCATCGGAGACCGATGGTGCATCCAGACCATGGTATTCCATGTTGTACTGATGCAACAAAGCTCTCAACTGCTCGATGCGTTGTTTGCTCATGAGAAGTTTCCTTTCTTAAGACTCAATGAAGAATGACTCGCAAGGATGCTTTTGACACCATGAGGATAATCAAAAGCAATGACTACCAATTGTCCCTGGATATCGATCACCACACCATCTCCAAAAGCAGTGTGGGTCAGCATGTCTCCTTTTTTGTATGCTACTTCACCTGCACCGGCAAAAGAGTCACGTGGTGTGTAAAGACTTTTGACACGGGTGGTGTGATACTGTGAACCCATTTCATGTTCGATCACGGACGGATCGATCTCCTGGATAAAGCGTGATGGTGTCTTGGGACGTCCCAGAACATAACTAAAGCCCATGCTTTCACTAAGATAAAGCTGATGTCGGGCACGTGTCATGGCCACATAGGCAAGACGACGTTCTTCTTCCAGACCCAGTTTACCTTCGGCCATGCTGCGTTCATTGGGGAAAACACCCTCTGACATGGCCATCATAAACACATTGTCAAACTCCAGACCTTTGGCAGCATGCACCGTCATCAACTGCACGAAATCACTTTGCAGTACTTCGGTTTTGTCTCCATAAAGTGAGACCATCTGCAAGTACTCGATCATATCGGCATCGGGATAGCGAGCCATAAAATCCAAAGCATCGTTGATCAACTCTTTGACGTTTTCCAATCGATCTGTTTCTTTGTCTTTGGTGTAGGCTGCTCGTAATCCTGAGCGATCCAGTACATCCTGGATCAGCACATCGATCGGAGTCGATGGATAAACGGCCTTGAAATGCTCGATCATGTCGATGAACTCTGTCACTTTTTTGGATGCTCCAACCGGAAGCTGGGATGTTTTTTTCGCAGCCTCATAAAGTGAAAGATGCAACTCATTGGCTGTTTGTTGGATGATCTGCATCGTCTTTTCGCCGATGCCACGCCGCGGTTGATTGATCACTCGAATAAATGCCAGATCATCACTCATCGTGATCAGCCGCAAATAACTGAGCACGTCTTTGATTTCCATCCGATCATAAAATCGGATGCCACCATAAATAATGTAAGGGATCCCGCGGTCCCTCAGACTTTTTTCCATCGAACGTGAGAGGTAGTTGGAGCGATAGAGAACTGCACATTGCTTGTAGTCTTTGCCTTTTTTATGAAGTTCCTGCAACTTGTTGGCGATCCAGTGACTTTCCATCTCTTCGCTTTCAAGCTGCACGTGGATGATCTTGTTTTGGTCTTTCTGTCTGCTGAATAACTCTTTTTCAACACGGTATTTGTTATGACTGATCAGCGCATTGGCTCCTTTGAGGATCGATGGCGTCGAACGATAGTTTTCATTGAGAACGATGGTTTCACAAGGCTGAAAGTCTTTTTCGAAGTTCAGGATGATGTTGACATCAGCACCTCGCCAGGTATAGATCGTCTGATCAGGATCACCAACCACATATACACTGTTGGTTGGGGATTTGAGCAGTTTAAGTAGCTCATATTGGACATGGTCGACATCCTGAAACTCATCGATATGGATGTATTGAAAACGGTTTTGCCATTTGTTGCGAGTGTTGGATGACACTTTGAGCAACCGTACCGTCTTAAGCAGCAAATCATCAAAATCCAGCCAGTAGTTACTTTCACATCGTTGGACATAGTACCCGTAGACTTTGGCTTTTTTCTTTTCAAACGGATGATTGCCGGCCAAAGTCAGTGCATGCTCGATGGTGATGTCAGCTGCCTTGTTGGCAGCGATGTAATCCAGCATCGATCCATAGGTGAACTCCTGAGCCTGCATGTCCAGGTCTTTGTAAGCTTGCTTGATGATGGACTTCTGATCTTCCTGATCGAGCACGGTAAAATTCCTCGGCCATCCCA
>CALFEZ010000312.1 GCA_937957895.1 uncultured Erysipelotrichaceae bacterium | reverse complement strand
CGACGACACCAACGGTGGCGCGACATTTCGACAATACTCTGCGTACTTCACCGGAAGCCAAACGCAGGGTGACATACTTGTCTTCATTGCCCAGAATCTGAGCGGATACACCGGCTGAACGAGCCAATTGGCCGCCTTTGCCTGGTTTTAATTCGACGTTGTGGACGATCGTACCTTCCGGCATTTGTCCAAGTTCCTTGGCATGTCCGACTTTGATGTCTGCTGAAGGTCCGCTTAAGACCTGCATGCCGACTTTGAGTCCTTTGGGTGCCAGGATATATCTTTTTTCACCATCCAGGTAGTGTAGCAACGCGATGTTTGCTGAACGGTTTGGATCGTACTCGATGGTTGCGACTTTGGCTGGGACATCGTCTTTGTTTCGTTTGAAATCGATCACACGATACATTCTTTTATGTCCGCCACCTTGATGTCTTGTGGTGATGCGACCCATGTTATTGCGACCGGCTTTATTATTGAGAGGTTCGACCAATGAACGTTCTGGTTTGTTGGTCGTGATCTCTTCGTTTTTTAAAGCGGTCATTCCACGACGACCCGGTGTCGTCGGTTTATAGGCTTTAATCGCCATATAACGTTTCCTCCTTACGCAGTTTATCCGGAAATAGCGTGATTCTTCCGATAGTGTTTAGCATCAGTACAAGTTGATGCTTTGACCGGAAGCCACTTTGACGATGGCTTTGCGCACCGCATTGGTGGTCCCGGTGTATTTGCCTACCCGTTTGGTTTTTGGGCGGACATTGACGATGTTCACTTTTTCAACTTTGACATTGAAGATCGCTTCGATCGCTTGTCTTACTTGGGTTTTGTTGGCACCTTTGGCAACTTCAAAGGTGTATTTGTTATCAAGATCCGTGTTCTTCACCGTTTTTTCGGTGATGATCGGTCTTAGGATGATATCTCTTGGATTGCTCATGCAGCTAACACCTCACTATCTTTGTTTTTCCAAAACTCCCCGGCTTCCGCCACGGCTTGCTGGGTGAAGACCACATGATCGGAATTCAGGATGTCATAGACATTGAGTCCTTCAACGGACAACATCATGACGTTGGGCAGATTTCTCAATGAGAGAAATGCGTTTTCGAACTCTTCGTTGCCACTGACAACAAACAAGGTCTTGTTTTCAAGTTTGAGTTGTTCCATGACGGTGATGAATCCTTTGGTTTTGGGTTGTTCCATCGTCAAGTTCGCTACGACGACCAATGCGTTGTCGATCACTTTTTGCGATAGTGCGGACTGCAATGCCAAACGGCGAACCTTGCGGTTTAGTTTTCCTGCATAACTGCGAGGTGTTGGTCCAAAGACCACTCCGCCACCACGCCATTGCGGGGAACGGATGGACCCTTGACGTGCACGTCCGGTTCCTTTTTGACGCCATGGCTTACGACCGCCACCACGTACTTCAGTACGGTTTTTGGTGTCATGGGTGCCTTGACGCATCGAAGCTCTTTGCAGCATGACGGCATCAAACAAGGCTTGCTTGTTTGGCGTGATGCCAAATACAGCAGCTTCCAGTTCGATCTCGGTTAATGGTTTCCCTGTCAGATCATATACTTGTGCTTTTACCATTGATTAGTCCTCCTTTGCTGCTGTCAAATCGACCAATGTCAATGCTGGTTTTGATTTGATCCTTTTGGTCGTTGTCTTGACGATGACATATCCGCGTTTTGGACCCGGAACATTACCTTTGACGAGCATGACATTTTTGTCTGCATCGACTTTGACGACTTCCAGATTACGGTTGGTCGTGGTGAATCCACCATGCTGACCAGCCATGATGCGGCCTTTGTTGATGATACCGTTGTTACGACCGATGGTCGCCAACGAACCGATGCCTCTGTGATGGCCTGAACCGTGAGAAGCCGGACCTAAGTGTTGATTGTTTCGTACGATGGCTCCGGTAAATCCTTTGCCTTTTGAAGTCCCCGTGACATCGATCATGTCTCCGGCAGCAAAGATGTCTGCTTTGATTTCTTGACCTACTTCAAACTCAAACAAGTCATTACCGCGGACCTCTGAAACGAACTTCTTGGGATTGCTGTTGGCTTTTTTCACGTGTCCAAGCTCAGGCTTGCTGGCTCTTTGCACTTTTTTGTCAACGGTACCCAACTGCACGGCATCGTATCCGTCCGTTTGGACTGTTTTCTTTTGAAGTACCGTGTTAGGCAATACTTCGATCACCGTTACCGGTACCAAGATCCCATCCTCGGTAAATACTTGGGTCATTCCGACTTTACGTCCTAATATACCTTTCATCTTCAACCTCCGATTACAGCTTGATCTCGATGTCGACCCCGGTCGGCAACTCCAACCGGCTCAACGCATCGATCGTCTCGGGCGATGGGCCAACAATCTCAATCAAACGCTTGTGTGTACGAATCTCAAACTGCTCACGAGAATCTTTATACTTATGTACCGCACGTAAGACCGTTACGATCTCTTTTTCGGTTGGCAGCGGTACTGGACCAACGACTTTTTTGACACCATGATCATTGGCAGCGTTGACGATCTTCTCAGCTGCTTGATCCAATGCACGGTGTTCGAATGCCTTCAGGCGTATGCGAATACTGTTCTTTGCCATGGAAATCCTCCTATTTCTTGTCTATATCCATGATAGACCCGCTCGATGCAAATTCCCCGACTTCTCACTGACCATGACAACGTCTCTCAGTGTGCCGGCAACCTCGCACGTCTTCGCGGTCGCTCAAATATATTATCAGAAACAGACCCATAATGCAAACTTTTTTATCATCTTTTTTTCTATGTACCGGTTTTGATAAAAGAATACTTTGAAGCGGGTTTCATAAAGATCGCCTTATGGTTTTTCAGGCTTGTTTTTGACCGTGGTTTTAGAAAGCGCCACTTTCTGATGATCATGGAAATCTAATAGCCTTCAGAGTCAAAATGCATGAAGAAAGACTTCAAATTTCTCTGAAATATGAGAATACCCAACTGACTTTTTTTACTTTCTTTCTCGAATTTTGAAATTTTTGTATTTTTATGTTGCTTGTGACGTTACG
>CALFEZ010000311.1 GCA_937957895.1 uncultured Erysipelotrichaceae bacterium | reverse complement strand
TACTCGGGACTTGTTTGGCAACTGATCGTTCTTGCCGAGATGGGTGCCCAAGCCGATATGCAAATCAAACAATATTGTGAGTATTTGTTTGATCATGCCCAGGAACCTACCGATGGTGGTTTTGCCATGAACACATCAGCAAAACTGGGGGGTGGACGACTTAGTGAAGTCATCCCTTGCTTGACCGGAAATATGGTGTGGATCATGATCCACTTTGGATATCTTGATGATCCAAGGCTTCAAAAAGCAATCGATTGGTTGACCAAATACATGAGATTCAACGATGGTACGATCGTTGATCCACAAATCCCACCCTATGATCGTTATGAACCATGTTGGGGAAAACATACCTGTCTGATGGGTGTGGTCAAAACACTCAAAGGACTCAGTGCGATCCCAGTGGATAGAAGATCAGCGAAAGTCAATGACACGATCGATAAAGCAGTTGAATTCTTACTGATCCATCATATCCATAAACGCAGTCATGATCTGACTCGGACTTCCAAACCGGGCTGGTTGAAATTAAGTTTTCCTTTGATGTATCAAACGGATATATTGGAAGTTGCAGATATCCTTACTTACTTGAATGTCAAAGATGACCGCAAAAACGATGCTCTGCAGATCATTCATGGCAAACAAAACGATGATAGAAGATGGAACATGGAGTATACATCCAATACGGACCGATTACTCATCCCAATGGAGAAAAAAGGAGAACCCAGCAGATGGATCACACTACGAGCTTTACGAGTGCTTAAAAGAGCACATATGATCGATCTGTAAATAAGTGACCTTTGTTAGACTTAGAAAAGACTTTCATACTCATTATGATGAAACTACAAGTCATACACTAAATGGAGACAAAATGCGATGAAGATAGCGACTTACAACATATGGAACTCAGATCATGGGATGCCAGAAAGAGAACAACAGATCATCGATCAGATCAAATCGTTGGATGCCGATGTCATCGCATTGAAAGAAGTGCGTGATCAAGTGTTCAATCAAAAAATGGCATATGATACCGGATACGAACATTTTTGTTTTGCTTCGCATAAAGACGGACTAAATATATCGGGTGTATCCATGGATGAAGGATTGTCGGTTTTAAGCAAACACCCGATCATCTATCTTAATCATATCGAAGATGCATTGATCGTGATCATAAAACAACACGACCAAACCATCTTGTTTGTCAATGTCCACTTGCCATGGGATAGTGTGCTTGCTCAGGAAAAAAGCATCGTCAACATCATGAATGAAATCGCGACGCTTTCATCGGACTATCGATTCATCCTGGGGGATTTCAATTGTGCTGAAACTTCCAGTGTGCATCAGTACATCAAAGGATACAGAAGTTTGAACAACACAGAGGTAAAGCACTATTGGACAGATCTTGCTTTGGTGGCAGAGGAATTTTTAGG
>CALFEZ010000310.1 GCA_937957895.1 uncultured Erysipelotrichaceae bacterium | reverse complement strand
GTGCTTTTGCCGATCCTTACAAATCCATCATCTTCAAGTTCATTTTCATACTCATAGAGCTTTTTGTCCAATTGGATCCGTTGGTTGTCGATCTTGGTCTCTACATCATTGCCGAAGGCTTCGATAAGATAGATCCTGTTGATGTCGATCCACACTTGTCCTCGATGGGTTTTGCCGATCAAAGACTTGGCTGGTTTGGACAGCTGCTTGAATATGTCCTGCAACATGCTGATCTGTGTGATGGATACATGGATCTCGATATCTGTCGAATGCTCGTCATTCATGACGAAAACAACAGGGATAGGGTCATCCAGCGACGGAAAGACTTTTTCGATCTTCTCTGTGAATTGCTTGTCACCACGTATCTTGTTCGCCATGTCGTTTATGGTCACCTTTACCATAGGACCTATGTCCCCTTACTTCAAGTCAACTGCGATAAGTTGCATCAATTGTTCCACAACTTACTCAGGATCGGATGGATCGTTTTGACCAATGCGATGGCGATCATGGCACTGGCGGATCCTTGAATGATGTTGTATCCAAAAGAAGTGATCCCGATACCCCAGCTCTGATAGAGAAATGCATCTGTCAATGCATATCCAAATGCGATCCACAACCCTGCTATAACAAAAGGGATATAATACCTTATTGGTTTTTTCATAGAGAGAAACAGGATCGAAATCATCAACCCTTCCAAACCTTTGATTATAAAGGTAAAAAGCGCATATTGCGGGTATGCCACAAGTACGTCTGCTAATGCGCTGGCAAAGCCCCCGACCAAAAACACGAGCGGTCCTGGAAGTACGGTGGCGATCAGCATGATGATCGCATCCCCTAAATTCAGATAACCCCATGCGATAGGGATCATCCCGTACATGGTCACCAGCGTGATCATCGCCATGAAAATGCTGGCGATTGCCAATGTTCGAATATTCGTCATCAATACACCTCTTTGTCTATCCAATACCTGCCAGATCCATGCCTTACCTGGGATGCTTCCATCACTTTTTTACCTTCGATCTGCAGTTTTACAACGTTGAGTATACCATTTCTAAGTGCAATTTGCATCCCACTTTGATCAAATCCGATAATCCGATTGATGGGGTGATAGTGTTCTTTGGACACAAACGATGCTTCGATGATTTTTACTTTGTGATCGTCGATCAAAACATAGGCATAAGGATGATCGATCAACCCACGGATATGATCATAAATGGCTTTTCCTTCCATCGACATGTCTACTCTTTCATCTTCACTGGTGATGATCGGCGCAAAGGTGGCTTTGTCATCGTTTTGCGGTGTGGCGATCAAACGACCAGCAAGGATCTCTGCAAGATGCTCTTTGATCATCTGATGACCAAGCACCATCAAATTGTCGTGAACCATGGAAGTCGTATCATCCTTATGGATCGGTATCGATCGTTGGACATAGACATCCCCGGCATCCATCTTTTTGATCATGCGCATCAAGCTTATCCCTGTTTGTGTTTCTCCTGCCATGACAGCGCGATGGATCGGTGCTCCTCCACGGTATTTCGGCAACAATGAAGCATGAACATTGATGCAATCGATTTTGGGAATATCCAATATGGATTGAGGCAAGAACATGCCATAAGCACACGTGATGATCGCATCGAGATCCATTTGTTTCAAAGTATCCAGCAGATCTTTGATATGCTGTGGCTGATGAACCATCAAACCATGTTCCAAGGCGAGCTTTTTGATCGGTGGTGCAGTCAGGATCTGTTTTCTTCCGACCTTTTTGTCCGGCTGACATACGATCGCCACCACATCAACATCACTCTCTAACAATGCCGTCAATATCGCTGTCGCAAAAACCGGGGTTCCCATAAACACGATCTTTTTTTTCATAAGACTCTCCTTCTATTACTGAAATGATCCTCCGTTAGTGTGTTTGATTGCATTTTGAAATGTGCTTTGCTATAATGAGTAAGCAATTAAGGAGGATCCAATGCCAAACATTCAAAATCAAAAGAAACGTGCCATCACCAATCTAAAACGATCAGCCGCCAATACTTCTGAAAAATCTGCTTTGAAAACAGCAATGAAACATGTCGTCAAAGCGATCAGCGAAGGTGACAAAGCCAAAGCAACCGAAGCACTCGATCAGCTGAACTCTCGATTGGATAAAGCCGTTTCAAGCGGTATTCATCACAAGAACTATGCAAGCCGCCAAAAAGCAAGATTTGCCAAGGCGATCGATCAAATGTCATAAACCGTGCCCATCAGGTCGGTTTTTTTATTTGAGCTTGACGATCGTCGCCAATCCTCCCAATGAAGTCTCTTTCAACTCAACTGCCAGTTTGCTTCCGGTATAGTTCATGGTAGCCACGACATCATCGAAGCCTACAACGTTGTCTTTGACAAGTGACAGATTATCTGCCAAAAATACGGCATCGATCCCTCGCAGCACTGAAGCTCCGTTACGCTCGATACATGGTATCATCACATAACCTCCAATCGGATCACAAGTAAGCCCCAGATGGTGTTCCATGGCGATTTCAGCTGCCATTTCGATCACTCGTATCGAATGCCCGTCAAGATATGCCTTGGCTGCCGCTACCATCGATGTTGCCGAACCGATCTCAGCCTGACATCCTCCTTCAGCTCCCGAGATCGTGGCATTGGTCTTGATGATATTACCAAACACACCGGATACTGCCAAAGCATCGATAAGACGATGCCTTGAAAACCCAAGATCATAATAAGCATGATACATGTAAGCAGCCATCACACCACAGGCACCCATCGTCGGTGCGGTGACCACGATTTGATTT
Source organism: uncultured Erysipelotrichaceae bacterium (assembly GCA_937957895.1). Classification (GTDB taxonomy): domain Bacteria; phylum Bacillota_I; class Bacilli_A; order Erysipelotrichales; family Erysipelotrichaceae; genus UBA6182. The sequence continues at coordinate 3,142 of CALFEZ010000310.1, read as the reverse complement.
GATGCGTTTTGTTCACTAGCGGCATATGCATATGAAACCAGTTTCAAGCGTTTCTTCTTTTCGGCACTAGTCATACTCGATGCTTTGATAAAGAGGTTTTTGGCAACTCTCGGGAGTTTGAGCGAACCAGGTAAAACACCTTCTTGCTTAAGTCCTTCTCTTACGGATGTCAACATCGCATCAAGCATTTCATTGAGATGTTCCTTGATATCCGGCTCATGGTGATACACATATTGAGCCAGGTTTACATGGTTTTCTTTGCAAAAAGCAACTACTTCCTGAAAAGATTTTTGCGGATACACTTGTTTTTGAAAATCAAAATCCTCATCCAAAACCTTGATCGATCCTCCTCCAAGTGAGAAAACGATCCATTCTTTGGTGATCTGACCAAACTCATCCAACGCTTTGAACTTCAACCCATGCGGATAGCTTTGATCCCAGGAAGCATAAAACTTCACGGTGGTTGGAGTCGGTTGCAATGATTTGATGATGATATCATCGGTAAAGTGTCCCTTGCCCGTCAGTGCAAGCGAACCATACAACTCCACAAGATAGGCAAAAGCATCCGGTGTCTGTTGTTTAAACAGAAGGCTCGCCCGCATGGGTGCCAGTGTGTGGGAACTTGATGGTCCATATCCGGCTTTGTATAGTTCTTTTAAGGATTCCATTTATCTCATCGCCTCCAGTAAGAATCGTTCAAATCCGATCTTTTTTTCTGTTTTTCCTGTCTTGATCGATTGATCGAGAGTAGCCAACTGATCAAGCAAACGCATGACTGTGTCTTTATTAGTCGCCAATGCATACTGCCATGCTTTGTTAAAGACATAATCATGTTCCTGCAAGCGTTGTTGTATCTCTGATTGACTTAGCTTTTGTTGTTTGTAATGAAGGATGTAAAACATGATGCGGTATTGCCATGCGATTGCGGGGATCAAGGATGTTGGATCGTGCTTTAGCACCAGAAGATCATGATATACTTGCCAAGCTGATCTGATATCTTTGATCATGATCGCTTTGGAAAGTTCAAAGACACTGTCTGACATCGGTTTGCTGATGAGTTTGATGATGACCTCTGGTGTGATCTCATCAGGATAACAGGCTAACTTACTTACTTCCTGGATCACCGATGGAACATCCGGTGGTAAGCGATCGATCATCGTTTCAAAAGCCGATCGTGACAATGAAACACCTTGCTCTTTGAGCTTCTCTTGCACCAAGTTACGAAAAGCGGATTGACTTAACGCGGATACTTTGATGATGCTTTTATTTTGGATAAATGGCTTGAATATTTTAAGTCGTTGATCATAAGAAGGACTTTCAAGCATCAAAAAAAACAATACTTCATCAGGCAGTTTGTCCATGATGTCTTTGAAAGTTTTAAACTGAGAATCACTCATGGCGGAAGCTGATGAAGTTGCGGGGTTAAGACAATAGATGACTTTGTGTTCATCAAAAAAAGAAACGGTCATCAATTCTTCAAACAATTGTTCCCATTCAAACGTGATGCGCTCACAATCATATACGATCGGATCGGCATCTTTGGCAAACTCATACTTTTCTTCAATGATCTTTCTTGCTTTGTCCTGCAAAAAATACCGTTCAGATCCATATATCATCATTTTCATGGTATCACCGTTTTTATTATACCAAATCTACCCGTCGATGATAGCAAAAAATGGTTGCCAAAGATGGAGATGATCGCAATGTCTCCTTCTTCGTGAGTCAGCATCGGGATCACATGATGTTGAAACAAGGTTCTCATTGTCACTGAATGAGGATGTCCATATACAACCGGATCACTGCTGATGATGCCTATCAGCGGCTGTATCGTGGCAAGAAACTCTTCAAAAGATGAGGTCTTTGACCCATGGTGTGCCACTTTCAGGATGTCTACATCAAGATGTGGATACTGACGTATCAAAGCTCGTTCACCATCATGATACACATCACCGGTAAACAGATATCGAAGACCTTGTATCTCAATCAAATGGATCAAACTATCGTCATTTTCATGGATCCCGATATACTCTTTGTTGAGTGTTTGCACTTTTACATGTGCAAAGCGATGATCCGTTTTATCGCTGATAGTCAATAGCATTGGTATGTGCTGAATGATCACGGGGTGTCCTCCTATGTGATCTTCATGGGGGTGAGATAAGAAAACAGCATCCAGATGTTGGACTCCCATTGCTTTGAGTGACCTTACAAGCATCATACCATTGGATCTACGTCCGGTATCGATCATGATGTTTGCCCGATTAAATCTTCCCCTTATCAAAATAGCATCTGCCTGTCCGACATTGAAAAAAATGACCATATCGTACATTGGGAAAACAACAAAAGTTACGGCAATGATAAGAAAGATACATCCGATCATTGGACCCTTCGGACGATAACGCAAAGCAAAAAACAAGAAACAGAGGACAATGAAAAGAAAAAAAGGCAGTTTGTAATTGATTTGGATAAGCACCAACCACATAGGTGGATCCCATGTAAGTGTAGTTTCCATCATGTTATGAAAGACGATTCGAAAAGGAACGAACAAAGTCGCAATCCAAGCAAGAAAATAACTGATCCCGCTGATCTGTCGAAAAAAACCAAATCCTAGGATCAGTAACCAGTTACTATGATACAGAAATGTCTGTTGGATCAATCCGACAAACAGACTACGTTGCCACCATGTCGTTTTATGATGGAGTGATATACCATGCAACAACATTGGAAACACCAATGAGAGCTGATCATATGCATAAGGAAACATGATCATAAGGATCCCATATGAAATGGCAAAAACACTTTTTCGGTCTTTGAAAAAAGGCAAAGCCACAGTAGTGAGCAAAACTCGCCACCATATTAAAGATGTGCCCCATATCATACCAAACAAGATCCAAAATACAAGAATGCCCACATTGACGGACGTAGGATAAAAAAACATTCGCATTCTTTTTCGGATCAGAGCAAGAGCATAAACAAACTGCATCCCGGATGATAAAAATAGCATGGAAAACATGTTGCTTTGTTCCAGCTTACGGGTATAAAGCAGACGAATGATCCAATCCGTATGGGGCTGATCGATCAAGTTACGATACAACCTTCCCTTAAAGCTGAGTCGATCACTTGTTAAAACAACCAAAGATGGATC
>CALFEZ010000309.1 GCA_937957895.1 uncultured Erysipelotrichaceae bacterium | reverse complement strand
GGAAAAGGCAATCTACGATTGTATTTGTTTGATCAAGGATTGTATGTACTTTCCAGAAACACCAAGTTGCCTGCATATGGTGAAGACGACAAGCAGTTGGTCATTGATTTGATCCAGGAGAATATCAGTAAAATGATCCAGTTCTCCCAAACCAGAAACAAAAAAGAAATCAGCAAGATCCTGTTGATGGGGTTGGATGATCTGCTTGAAGATGTAAAAAAGAGCACGATCGAAAATCTCAAGGTATCTTGTGATGTTTTTGGAGATGTGCTTACCCATCGGTCGATCCAAGGTTTCAAAAACCAATACGTCAATACGATCGGCGTCATGTTGAGGAAGTGATACTATGAAAAAAAATGATATGAACTTACTCGATAGCTTTAAAAAATCAGCCAAGTTAAAGACGAGTGAAGAAACAATCAACCGTGCTTACATCATTGTGTTGGCTGGTACATTGATCATTGCCGGAGCTTTATGGGGAGTGTTGATGCTTCAAAATTACATGATCCAACAAGACATCAAAGAGGTCGAAAGTTATATTCAAAACCCGGAAGTGATCAGACAGTATAATGAAGTTCAAAAACTTCAAGATGAAATCACGATCCTGGAAAGGATCATCGCCCAACTCGATTCAGCAAACACGGTCTTTGAATTTATGCCAAAGTTTGATTCAAGTGTGTTTGCAGTCATTGAAGAGGCTCGTCCAACTACGATCACCGTTAACAGACTATCATTTAATGGAACGGTGATAGAGCTGGATGTTACCGGAACACAAGTCAATGCAATCTCTGATTTCACATTGAATCTTTTGGCTACTGAGTATTTCCAAGAAGTATCATACAACTCATATAGTTTGAGTGGGAATAATTATTCTTCAAAGATTACATGTTTTTTGAAGGGGGGCCAGTAACATGACGATCAACGCAACCAAACGTGAGATATTCTTAGTTTTTGTTGTCATATTGCTTGGTTTGTTGGCTTTGATCTATGTGTTTTTGATCTCGCCAACACAAGATAAGATTTCAGCCAGTGAATCGCAATTAGAAAGATTAGAAACCCAAAAGACACTTATCGATACTACCATTGCTTTAGGCCCGACCTATCGTGCTAGACAGGCTTCGCGTTTTACGGAAGCCAATGAAGCATTGGCGGGTTTTGTCAAACCGATGCATGTTGCAGAGTTTGAGCAGTTGGTATTCCCGGTAGTCAACGACAACAACGGACGAATCACCAATTCAACACTTTCTGCACCACGAATATACAGTCCATACATGACTGCTCAGCCAATACCAAGGCAAATGTATTTAATATTGCAGTTGATCGAAGATTACAATGATGTCTCTGTTCAACCAATCACATATCCAAGCTCGTCTACTTCCTTGTTGTATTCGAAGTTCACCTATGCCATCGACATGACATTCAATCAATATCTATCGATGTTGGATGATATTCGTGAATGGGATACCACGGTATTTGTGTCAGACACAAACTATGATTTTGCTGGAAGTCGAGCAGTGATCACATTTGATGTGTTCTTTGTAGATCGCTTGGTGGAAGAGGAAGAACCAGAACAACCGGTAGATTAGCTAAGTAAACTGATATACCAATCAAAGATTGGTTTGCCAACCAAAAAGGCAACGTAGATACCTAGACACAGGTATGGCCCAAAAGCGATCAATGATTTGCGGTGTTGAAGTTTGAAGATCACAAGCATGATCGCAACAAATCCACCAAGGATGCTGGCAATGATAAAAGCAACCAACGTGGATTGATACCCAAGCAACAAACCTGCAGCTGCGATCAGTTTGATGTCTCCGCCACCAATGCCATTGGTGATCATGGCGATGATCAAAAAAGGTACGCTTATGATAAAAAAGCCGATGACATGGTCTAGGATTGGTAAGTCACTGATCAACATGGTGATCACACCCAACACGATGATCATGACATGGAATCGATCGTAGATCTCCATGGTATCGATATCGATCATCGTGATGACGATCAACAGTGCAGTAAGCACAAGACCAATGATGCTCATTAAGGATAGCCCATACCGCAGATAGACCAACATCATCAATAGCCCTGTCAGGGCTTCGATGATAGGATAACGGATCGAGATAGGCTGCTGGCAATGACGACATTTCCCTTTAAGGAAAACGTAGCTGATGATGGGGATCAAATCGATGGGTTTGATGTGGGTCTTGCAGTGAGGACAGTAAGATGTTCCACGAATAAAAGGTATTTTCTTGGGCAGTCGATAAATGACGACATTGAGAAACGATCCAATGATCGTTCCAAAAATAAATGTAAGGATTGGCATGTTTGTGACCTCTTGGTTACCATTATATAGCAATCAAACAAGTATTCAAGATTTTAGGAGGTTTTGTAGATGGTCTCTACACCGTTAGGACAATTATTGGTTGAAGATAACATCATCACCAAGGAACAGTTGGATGAAGCACTGATCCTTCAAAAGGTGACCCAAAAGCGTTTGGGCAACATTTTGACGGACCTAGGTTATGCCACTGAAAAACAGGTTTTAAGTGCGCTGGCCAAGCGTATGGAGACCGATTATGTGGAGTCACCACTTTTGGTGATCGAATATGATGTGATCAAAATGGTTCCTGAAGCATTCGCCAGAAAATACAACATCGTACCGATCAACATGCGTGCGGGAACATTGACGATAGCAACCAACGACCCGCTTGATTTTACCTGTTTTGAAGATTTGGCGATGATCACCGGTGTGGACATCAAGGCCGTTATTTCACCGGCAATGGAAATCGAACGGACGATCGATCGTGCATACACCCGTAGTTCTGTGGATGATATCATGCATACGATCAAAGTCGGTGTGGCTGAACAAGCACAAGCTGAGATCGATGAGATGGATGTTGATGAAACCAACATGCTTGAACGTGTCAAATCAGCACCAGTCGTCAAGTTGGTCAACTCGATCATCTTGGAAGCTTATCATCAAAATGCCAGTGACATCCACATCGAACCCGAAGAGAACTTCACCCGGATCCGCTTTCGGATCGACGGAGATTTACAGCAATACAACGAGTTCAGCAAAGAAGTGCATCAGCTTATTTCGACACGGATCAAGATCATCAGCGGCATCAACATCGCTGAAAAGCGGATCCCCCAAGATGGCAGCTTCCAGTTTCGTAATGAAGCTGCACGATTTGACCTGAGGGTTTCAACCTTGCCAACAGCGTATGGTGAAAAAGTCGTATTGCGTTTGTTGGGAGCAGATAAGAGTATTTCCTATGAGCTGGCTTCACTGGGGTTGTCTGAGTATACAGTCAGTACCATCGAAAAAGCATTGCAGCTTCCTCATGGTATCCTACTGATTTCCGGTCCTACCGGGAGTGGTAAAACAACTACCCTATATTCCATGTTGGCAAAACTCAACGATCCGCGTCGTGCGATCGTTACAGTCGAAGATCCGATCGAACGC